>VAYC01000250.1 GCA_005885025.1 Actinomycetota bacterium
GTCTCGTAGACGCGGGAGGCACGCACCACGCGGATGCCCTCCGTTCGCGCCAGCCGGTCCACGGCCTGTTGCACGTTTGCCAGCCGGTCGCCCACGTTCGAGCCCAGGCCCAGGAAGGCTCGGACGGGATGCCCGCTCACGGTTCGTCCAGCGTGACCTCGGCCGACACGTCGGCCACGCCGAGGGACGCAGCGGCCGCCGGCTTGTGCACCACCACCAAGGCGCGAAGGACACGGTCGGACTCCATCAGCGCGGTCGCCACGGCTTCGGCCAACGATTCCAGGAGCTGGAACGAGGTGGCTCCCACGGTTTCTCGGACGGTGTCCACAATCGTCCGATAGTCGAGTGTGGCGGTCAGCGAGTCTCGTTCGACCTCCACCCACACCTCGACGTCCACGAGGAACTCCTGGTCGTGGGACTGCTCGCCGGCGTTGGCGCCGTGGCGCCCCTCCGCGCGGATGCCGTCGATGGAGATCAGGCTAGGCACCGGCCGCCTCCGCTGCTCTCGCGGCCCTCGCCTTGGCTTCGGGTATCTTGCGGAAGTCCCACGAGGTGATCCGGCGGGGAACGAACCGCAGCCAGACCCGGTTCTTCCATCGGTCGTAAGGAGGCGGCTTCCCTCCCATGTACTTCTGCGACCACTCGCTCTTCACGGTCTCCAGGCGGGGATCGTCGACGGCCCGCTCGACCTCCCCGTGGATCAGGACGCCGCGAAGCTCTTCGTAGGCGTCGCCGTCGTCGATCGATCCTGTCGCGGAGGGATTTCGGTCGAGGTTCCGGATGGTGACGTTCCCGAGGGTCGAGTTCATGAACAACGTGTCGTCCACCCAGACGAACCACAGCGGAACCACGTGGGGCAAGCCGGTCGGAGTCGCCGTGGCCAGACGGATGGTGCGCCGGGCGGACAGGAACGACTGGAGCTCGGCGGGAGACAGGGAGAGGTCGAGCTTGGCCACGATCGCTACCGAAACCCGGCCGGTGGCCGCTCCAGAAGGACGGTCACGGGTTCGCCGCCGTGGTCGTGCCGTTCGTTCAAGTAGCGGGCCCGCAGATATTCGTAGATCAACGGCCCCACCACCTGGGGTGCATCTTCGTTCACGAAGTGGGAACAGCCGGGGAGGAGGGCCACGGTCGAGCCCGGGATGGCCTCACCCAGCCGCTCGGCCAGCTCGGACGGTAGGAAGGGATCTGCCTCTCCCCAGATGATCAGCACGGGAAGGTCCAGATCGCCGAGTTCCCCCTCCCGGCCGGACACGGCCCTGCCGGTCAGGCCACGGGCCGCTCGGAACAGCGCGGCCGGGTCTCGTTGCCAGGGGCGGAGGTAGGCGGCCATGTCGTCCTCCGCGAGGCCATCCCGATGAGCCATCCCCAGAGCGAGCGTGCTCCGAACGATCTCTTCGGCCGATTCGGCGGTCTCTCGTTCCGGCCCAACCGCCTTGGCCATCCGAACCGCTTCCGTCGGCCAGTCTTCGAAGCAGACGGAGTCCAGGAGCACGAGCGCACGGACCTTGGGCTTCCCCTCGATCGCGAGGATCTGGGCAATGGCTCCCCCCACGCCATGCCCCACGACGGCGAGCTCGTGTACGTCGAGGGCGGCGAGGAGATCCCCGACGTATCCGGCCTGAGCGCCCTCAGACAGTTCGGCGTCGGAAGGCTGTTCGCTCTCGCCGTATCCCATGAGGTCGGGAACGATCACCCGCATCCGCTGGGCCAGCAGCCACGCCTCGCGGCGCCACAGGTGGGCGGAGGTGGGAAACCCGTGCAACAGGACAACGGGACGACCCTCGCCCATGTCCACGTACGCCATCTCCCCGGCGGAGATCCCGATGCGCTTTCGCTCCAGGGGAAGGGTCACCCGATGCTCCTCCGGGGGGCACGCGTGATGGCGTCCACGACGCGGACGACCCGAACCATCGCCTTCACGTCGTGAACTCGCACGATGTGCGCCCCCTGGCCGGCCATCCACGCCACGGCTCCGGCCGTTCCCTCGAGCCGCTCGTCGACCTCCGTCCCGAGGACCTTGCCGATGAACGACTTGCGGGAGGGCCCCACCACCACCGGCCGGCTCACCCGGAGAAACTCGCGGATGTCCCGCATCAGGACGTAGTTCTGTTCCTCCGTCTTGGCGAACCCGAGCCCCGGATCGATCGCCAGGCGATCCTGATCGATTCCCCGGGCAACAGCGGCCTCGACGCGCTCGGTCAGATAGTCCCGGACCTCGGACACCACGTCGCCGTACTCGGTGAGCTGCTGCATGGTCTTCGGCTCGCCTCGCATGTGCATGAGCACCATGGCGGCCCCGGCTCCCTGGACCACGTCGAACATCTTCGGGTCGGAGCCCGCTGTCACGTCGTTGACGATGACGGCACCGGCGTCGAGAGCGGCCCGGGCCACATCTGGCTTGCGAGTGTCGATCGAGATCGGGGCCTCGACTTCCGCAGAAAGGCGTTTGATCACGGGCACCACCCGGTCGATCTCGTCTTCCGCTGACACCGAGTCCGAACCCGGCCGGGTGGACTCGCCCCCCACATCCAGGAAGTCGGCCCCCTCTGCGATCATCCGAATGCCGGCGGCAGCCGCCACGTCGGGATCGAAGAACCGGCCCCCGTCCGAGAAGGAATCCGGGGTGACATTGATGACGCCCATCACGTGGGTCCTAGCCCCGCAGTCGATCACCCTGTCCCCCACGCGCCACAGGATCCTATCCGTCACCCACCAATCGTAACGAGGACCGGGGTTGGGGGGGACCTTACGGGCGGCCGTGGCGAACCAGCTCGAGAGCTTCGGTTCGCGTCCGGGCATCGGACCTGAAGCGCCCCCGTACGGCTGACGTCACGGTGACCGAGCCCGGCTTCTTGATCCCTCGCATGGTCATGCACAAGTGCTCGGCCTCGATCAGCACGAACACCCCTCGCGGCTCCAGCGCCTTCTCCAGGGCATCGGCGATCTCGGTGGTAAGCCGCTCCTGGACCTGGAGCTTCTTCGACAGCAGATCCACCAGCCTCGCCACCTTCGACAGCCCGGTGATCCGGCCGTCGCGATTCGGGATGTAAGCGACGTAGGCCCTCCCCACGAATGGGATGACGTGGTGCTCGCAGATC
>VAYC01000259.1 GCA_005885025.1 Actinomycetota bacterium
TCCCGGAAGGTGAGCGGCCCGTCGGCTTCGATCCGAGTTCGGAGCCGGTCGCTCAAGCTGGGGGGGTGGCTGGGGCGGGACGATGGGCGCGCGGACATGACGACCCAGAGATTGGCGCTACGAGCGCTGCCCGACAACCCGCGGCGGGCAGCCGCGCTGGCATCATGATACGAGTGGAACCCTCAGCAGGACCTCGGGTGCTCCGAGTTCTGGCCCCCAACCCTGGCCCCTTCACGTTGGAAGGGACCAACACGTGGGTGGTCGGCTCGGACGCCTCCCTCGTCATCGACCCCGGGCCGGAGGACCAGAACCATCTGGACGCGGTCCTTCAGGCGGCCGGGCGAGTGGCGGCCGTCCTGCTGACCCACCGTCATCTCGACCACGCGTCCGGAGCCGGTGCGTTGGCTCGCGTGACGGGGGCACCGATCTACGCCGCATCGCCCGGCGAAGACGCGCAAGCCGTCACAGACGGAGACCGGATCGAACGCGCGGGCGTGAGGCTGGAGGTTGTGGCGGCGCCCGGGCACAGCCCCGACCACCTGGTCTTCTTCGAGCCTGCGACGCGCGCGTTGTTCACCGGCGATGCCATCCTGGGGCGGGGCACGAGCGTGATCGACCCTCCAGAGGGCGATCTGACCGATTACCTGCGGTCCCTGGAGCGCATGCGGGGACTCACCCCGCGGGTGATCTTTCCCGGGCACGGTCCGGTCGTGGAGCGTGCGATGGAGAAGATCGAGGAGTACGTCGACCATCGGCGGCAGCGCGAAGAGGAGGTCCTTCGCGGGTTGCTAGAGAACCCGCGTACCCCCCAGGACCTGGTGCCGGAGATCTACGCGGGGTATCCGAAGGAGCTTCACGCTGCGGCTTCCCGATCGGTGCTGGCGCATCTGCTCAAGCTGGAGCGGGAGGGGCGCGTGGTTCGCTCCGGTCAGGGTGACCAGTTCGCCCTTTCCGAACCGCCGGGCAGCACCACGTAGGAACGCCCGGAGCGGGCGATGGCGCCGCTCCGCTCCAGCCTCCGCACAGCCCGGTTCACGCTTTCCCGAGTCGCGCCCAGCATGGCGGCCAGGTCCTCTTGCGTGAGGGGTACCTCGATGCCCCCGCCGGACGCCGATGACCGGCCCCAGTTGCGAGCGAGCGCGACCAGCAGGTCCAGCGTTCGTTCTGGAAGCCGCAGCGACAGCGCCCGGGTCAGGGACCGGTGGAGGTCGCTCACTCGTCTGGCGAGCGACGTGGCCAGCCATGTAGCCAGCTCCGCGTCGCGGCTCGAGGCATCCGCCACCTCTCGCCAGTTCAGGTCCAGCACCTGGCTCGCCATCATGGCTCGACACTCCGGAAGAAGCGGACCCACACCTCTGGTGCTCCCGTTCGCATCGACGCGGTCGAGGAGGGCCTGCTCGCCGAAGAGGTCTCCCGGCCCGAGGACCCCGAGCACGATCCGATGTCCCGACGCCTGGGTGACCGCGAGGGAGAGCGCCCCCGCTTCCAGTGCGTAGATGGCCGGGGGCGGTTGGCCCTCGGACAGAAGCACCTGGCCGGCTTCGAGTCTGTGCCGCCGCCCGAGACCCCCGAACGGCGGGAAGCCGGGTGGGCCACGCCTGCCCGTATGGAGGGGGAGAGGGACTGGGAATGAATCCATGCCGGACCTCCCTCTCGAGCCCGAGCCTATCGCCCGCCGCTGACACCGGCCCCACCTCCTTCGTCTTGGGTGTGATTGGTGGACGATGGGCCGCCGGCTGCTACCCTCGGTCCTTGCACGAGCCGGTTCCGGCGCCCTTGTCGACGACGAGGTGACATGACTGCGTACCGCCCCCACGTGTACTCGCAGGACGGCAACGGAACACCGCGCCCGCCGCCGGAATCCGCCGACCAGGTGCCCATCCTCGGAGCAGTGCGGGAGGACATCCGACAGACGCTACGGACCGGGTGGATCGATCCGGCTCTCGACGCGGTCGCCGCCTATCCCGTTTTCTTCACTGCCGCGTGGTCCGCCATGCGGCCCAACGTCGGCAAGACCTTCGTCAGCCTCGCCCGGTCGGTCCGAGGCGGAGCCGCCGACTCGGTGAGGTCCTGGCTGGGCCTTCCCGATCTCCGCAAGCAAATGGACGGCGAGCTGTCCCGAGAGGAGCTCGGCAGGATCGAGGACTGCGTCCGGGCGTCGCACCTCGCCGCGGCCAAGGCTCAGATCGTGGTCCACGCCTTCCATCGCGCGGTCCGCCGGGAGCGAATCCCGGGAACCGGCCGGGAGGAGCCACCGATCCGGCGAGGGGTTCCCGAGTGGCAGCGATGGATGTCCCTTCAGCCGACGCCGGAAGCCGTTCACCCGGTCCTGGAGGAGGCGGGGAAGGCCTTCGCCCTACCCTTCGCTCCCGTCCCGCTCCGGCTCTTCGCGAGATGGCCCGCCGCCCTGCGGGCGTCGTGGACCGAGCTGCAGCGATTGGTGCCGACGGATGCCTGGCGGTCGGCGCGAGCGAAGCTTCGACGGACGGTGCTCGCGGGGGTCGGAACGCTCCCTCA
>VAYC01000251.1:0-5576 GCA_005885025.1 Actinomycetota bacterium
AGGAGGGCCGACGCCGGCGCGGCAAAGAACGAGATCACCGCGATGCTGGCGATCATGGTCCGGATCCGGCGGTGCTCCCACGCGTAGGTGAGACCGGTCCTCAGGAGGTCGCGGACCGGGCGGCGTTCGGCGGACCCTGACGGCTCCGTCCGGATGAGGGCGAGCGCGCCGATGACGGTGAGGAACGAGACCGCGTTTACGCTGAACACGATGGCGGCGCCCGACCCCGACACGGCGATGATGGCCCCGGCGATGGCCGGTCCGATCACCCGGGCCAGGCTGAACTGAGCCGAGTTCAGCGCGATGGCGTTGACCATGGCCTCCGGAGGGACCAGCGACGGGACGAAGGCCTGCCAGGTGGGGCCGTTGAAGGCGAATGCCACGCCCTGCCCGACGGTGAGCGCCATCACCGCGAACAGGGTGGCGTGGTGGAGCCAGGCGAGGAGGGCCAGCAGCGCGGCGTCGACCATCATGAAGCTCTGCGTGGCCATCAGGATGCGCCGGCGGTCGAGCCGGTCGGTGTACACGCCGCCGATCGNNNNTGAAGTTGGCGAAGGTGACGAAGGACACCCAGAACGCGGACCGGGTGATGAGGAAGACGAACCATGCCAGCGCCACGGACTGCATCCAGGTGCCGACGTTGGAGAGGATGGCCCCGGTCCAGAGCAGGCGATAGTTGCGGTACCGGAGCGAGTCGAACGAGCCCATCCGCTACGGGGCAAGCTTCTGCCGGGCCACGGTCACGGCGACGTCCACCGCGACGTCCATCGGCAGCCGCGATGTGTTCAGGATGCAGTTGTACAGGAGCGGATCGCGGATGTCTCGTCCGTAGAAGCGGCGGACATAGCCGGCGCGCTCGGCGTCCACGCGTTCGCACCGGATGAGCGCTTCCTTCTCGTCCACGTGCTGCCACTCGGCGATACGGCGAGCCCGATCTCCGACCTCCCCGACCAGCGAGAGGTGGCACGCATCCGCTCGATCGGCCAGGGCAGCCTGGGCCCCTCGCCCGAGGATCACGTAGCTCCCCGCTCGGGCCAGCGAGAGGATCACCCGCCGGGTGGCCTCGGCCAGCGACCGGTCGTCGAGATCGGGGACCGGGGCCAGCCCGAAGCCCGGGGTGGCCGCGGCCAGGGCCATGCCCAGCTCCTCGACGAGGGCCGGGGCCCGTTCGTCCCTGGCCTTGACGACCTCCGGATCGAGGCCCAGCCGCTTGGCTGCCTCCTCGGCGAGCTCTCGATCCACGAAGACGAACCTCAGCCTGTCGGCCAGCGCTCGGGCCACCCGTCTCCCGCCCGCTCCGTACTGGCGGGAAACGGTCAGCACCGCCATCGGACGTCGTGGTCTACGCGGACGCCCGGGGCCGGCCCGCGATCGCCCCCGCGTCAAAGTCCAGCGTGGCTACGTGATAGGAGTTCAGGAGCGGGACGAGCTCCTTCCGGTCGCTTCCCGCCCGCTCGTAGACGTACTTCGAGTTCGACGGCTTGACCAAATGGTCCTCGACGGAGGAGAACACCAGCAGCGGCAGACGCATGGAGGGAAGCTCTCGCTGGACCACTCGATAGAACTTCCCGAGCTGGGAGGCCGCGCGCAACGGAACCCGTTCGTACACGATCTCGTCCTGTCCGGGCTTCTTGATGTCGTTCCCCACGCCCTTGGCCGTTCGCATGAACAGCCGCACGACCGGTGTCAGGACCAGCTCGGGGCGGCGGACATCCGCGTTGATGGTGACGATCCCCTTGAGCTTGTCCGGGTGCTTGGCTCCCAGGTGCAGCACCATCGCCCCGCCCATCGACAGCCCGACGGCGATCACCGTGTCACACCGGCTCGCCAGGTCGAGGAGGGCGGCTTCCGATTCGCTCTCCCAGTTCCTCCACGTGGTTGTCTCCAGGTCCTCCCACGTCGTCCCGTGGCCGGGCAGGCGAGGGCCGATCACGGAGAACCCTTTGGAGGACAGCCACCGTCCGAAGGGAAGAGCATCGACGCGGGGCACCCCGTGAACCCGTGCTGGAGCAGGAAGCCCGACGGGCCCCCGTCGAAGCGGAACGCCTCGGCTCCGGGAAGGACGCGCGCGGCCACCGGTCTCGATGGCTCCGTCAGGCCCGCCGGGAGTGCGTTCTGAACAGTTGGACCAGGAGGAACACCGCGAACAGCCCGGCCGCGCCCACCAGCAGGACCAGAATGGCAAGAAATGTCCATTCGAGCGGTCCGAACGCGATCATCCCGATGCGTTTTCCTCCCCTGGCGGGCCCGTATAGTGTATTCGGGTACGCCGAACCGAGGGGCGGGACCGATCCGAGGAAGGTGAACCCCATGTTCTGGTGGCTGATGAAGAACGTGTTCCTGGGCCCGCTGCTGCGCCTGCTGTACCGGCCTAGGGTGATCGGCCTGGAGAACATCCCCACCGATGGGCCGGCTCTCCTCGCCGCGAACCACCAGTCCTTCCTCGACGACCTACTCCTGCCACTAGTCGTCCCGAAGCGGAAGGTCGTGTTCCTGGCCAAGGCGGAGTACTTCGACAAGTGGTATCTGCGGTGGTTCTTCAAGGGGGCCAACGTCATCCCGGTCAGGCGTCAGAGCAGCTCCGCCGCGGAAGCGGCCCTCCAGGCAGGCGTCCAGGCCCTTCGGGAAGGGAAGATCGTGGGGATCTTCCCGGAGGGGACACGCTCACCCGATGGACGCCTGTACCGGGGCAAGACCGGCGTTGCCCGGATGGCCCTCGAGGCCCGCGCCCCGGTCATTCCGGTGAGCATCTCGGGGACCTTCGAGGCCATGCCGTACGACCGGAAGCTGCCGAAGCCGGGGCGGGTCGAGGTCCGGTTCGGCCGACCCCTGATCTTCGATCGCCACTACGACACTCCGGCGGACCGGTTCGTCCTGCGTTCCGCAACCGACGAGATCATGTACGAGATCATGATGCTCTCCGGCCAGGAATACGTGGACGAGTACGCCACGAAGGTGAAGCAGGGGACCGCGTCTCCCGCCGAAAGGCCAGAGGCGAGCCCCGTCTCCGCGAAGCCGCGGGAGGATTCGGCCCGATTCCCCCGCTGAGCGAGGCCCGTCCCCGGGTCGAGCCCGGGTGTTCCTCGTCCTCAGCCGTTTCGCGCAGCCCGAGCCCCAGAGACCGCTCCCCGCTTGACAGCTCGCTGCTCGCTGCCTTCCTGGATCCACCTGGAACCACAAGCCGTGCAGAATGCCCGCCGTTGCGGGCTTACAACGATCACGATCCTCACCGATTGACACACCGGACAGCGAGCCATCCCTCCGTCTCCTTTCCGACCAGTCGGTGTCCCCTCCTGGTGGTAGCGGCCGGTTGATACCCCTGTCATCCGGGCGCTTAACCCTTGAGCGGCCCGGGAGTGACCGACTTGGGTGACGAAAAGGCGAAGTTGGCCCCCACCTGCGGGTTGTCGACCCACTGCTAACCCCGTTGCTAACCCGCTGACTCCAGCGTCACTTCGAGCAACTCGGCAAGGTCCCGGCGTCCTAGCCAATCGCAGCTTATGACCCCCGGTGCCCGGACATCGGGGACGAGGGCCCGATTCTGCCATGTGCATGTGGTGGCGGGGAGGGCTAGCGATGCAACCCCTCCCCGCTACTCGCGCCTTGTGGACCCCGGTGAGGGCCGGTGAGAGGAGAAGCAGGAGCGTGCCCGAGGATCCCGCCCTCGCTCTTCTGGTGGGCGGGAAAGGGAGGAACAACTCTTTCCATAGGTTAGCGGGCTTGGCGTTTGCCCTCAGGATCAAGATCAATCACTGGCGACTCAGTTCCGACATGGTGAGCACGGGCGCGAAGCCGATGGTCCACCAGGGAGGGAGGTAAGCAATAGGGCTGCATTCACCGAGGACAACATCGCGGTGGCGGTCCTCCACTACACCCTGTGGGACGCCATCCCATGGCAGGTCCACGAATCCCACGAGCTCGTCGCCCTCCCGCCGCGCAGACCCACGCGAAACTGTGTCGATCGACCTGGCGCTTCCAGTCGTCGGCGAGGACCGGGTGTCCGAATCCTTCCGCCTGCAACGCGTCGACCCCCGTTGTCGAACGCGCCGCGCTACTGGTAGGTGATCTCCATGGCAGGAGCATAGCCTCGCGTCGGAGAGCTCCCCCCGATCCGCGTTGTTACACTCCGGCATCGGATGGCCCGACCGCTCCTGGCCGCGCGACGCCTGCTTGCCCGCCTAGCCCTGGTCGAGGACGAGCGGGCCAATCGGGCTCGCGAACTGAGCGCCCTCGAGTCGAAGATCACCGCCGGCCCTGACTCCCCGGTCGGAAGGCTGGCGGACCAGGTGAAGCGAGTGTCGCGGGAGAACGCCGCCATCCTTCGCCTCCTCGAGGACGGATCGTCCTCGCAGGTCCCCACCGGTCCAGCCCCGGTCAGTCGAAAGGCGGTCTTCTCGGAGGTCGAACGGGGATCGCGTCAAGATGTCATGGCGAAGCTGCGCCCATACCTCGGTCGATTCCGAGGCCACGAGCCGATCGTCGACCTCGGGTGTGGGCGCGGCGAGTTCCTCGAGCTGGCTCGGTCCGAGGGGCTGGCCGCGTACGGCGTGGACAACGACCCCCAGGTCGTGGCCCGCTGCCGCGAGCTGGGGCTCGAGGCCAGGGAAGAGGACCTCATCGAGCATCTGTCGTCGCTGGAGGAGGGCTTGCTAGGAGGCGCGTTCAGCGCCCAGGTCGTCGAGCACCTTCCCCCCGAAACGCTCCCCATCCTCATGCATCGGGTCGCGCGAGTCCTGGCCCCGGGAGGGGTGGTGGTCATCGAGACCCCCAACCCCTCCACGTTCGCCACCCACGTGCAGAGCTTCTGGCGAGACCCCACGCACACCCGTCCCGTTCCCGAGGATGCGCTTGGCTTCGCCGCGCGGACGGCCGGGCTGGTGGTCGAGGACGTGCTGTATTCTTCGCCGCTGCCGGACGAGGAGCGCCTGCAGTCCCTTCGAAGCAGTGTCGCCGATCACGACGTCCGGGCCTTGGTGGAGGCGTTCAACACCCTGGTGGACCGGCTGAACCAGGTGCTGTTCGGATACCAGGACTACGCGCTCGTCGCCCGGAAACCCAAAGCGGCGTTGTCAGACTGACCCACGAGCCACTCGACTAGAGCAGTTCGCACGGAAGGACCCACCCTGGCCGCCGCCACCGACGTCATCGTCCGCACCTCCAAGCCGCCCCGGCTCCGCGTCCTGCCTCGCCACCGCGCGTCAAGGATGGCCTGGGCAATCGGCATGGAGTCGAGCTCCTGAACGGCGATGTCCAGCGGACCTTTGCCCCTTGGATGAACTGGACGATCACCTGCTCCAAGTCATCCGCTGCACCCCGAGCTGCTGCGTCCCACATACGCTTCGATCTTGCCGTCCGCGAAGCTCGCCATCCCTTCCGGCAGTAGCTACACCCTGGTTCGTCTCAAGTCCCCTCTGGCCCTGTTTCCGCAATCCCTCTGGGGCCGGGTTCTCTGTTCGCATCCCGCACCCGATCGATCCGCCACGCCATTTCTGCCACCTCGGTCTGCCATGTTTTCGCCACCCCTTCGGCTACCTTTACCCCCGCTTTCTCGCCGCCCTCCTCGACGGATTTCTAAA
>VAYC01000251.1:5677-6080 GCA_005885025.1 Actinomycetota bacterium
GCAAACACCCCAACCCCCTGGCCAATCGCAGCTCATGGATCCCCGGTGAGTTCCTCGGACACCAGGAAGCCAGGACGATGCCCGACGATTCGCCAGATTCCCTTATGTGGTGGGGGGAGGGCCAGAGATGGGAACACCCCTCTCCCCGCTCATCGCACCTTATGGACCCCGATGAGCTCCCGCCCATGTCTAGGGCTGCAGTGGGTCGATCACCAGAGCAAGCATCCTTTCTCGATGTGGCTTCCCAGACGTGACGTTTTCACTCGCTCCGGCACTCCAACGTCCTTGCCTTGCCGGGGTAGACGTGAAGACGGCCGCCTCCCGACTCGGCCATTCCAACCCGAGTCAGGTTCTCAAGACCTATTCCGACTTCATCCGCTCGGTCGACAAGGCGGCCGCGGAG
>VAYC01000251.1:6131-7501 GCA_005885025.1 Actinomycetota bacterium
GGGTAGCTCACCTATGGTCGGCAAGGTGCGCGTAGATTCGGGCACGGCTCGCTGACCTGCGGGAATGAACCTCTCCGGTCCGCCATGAACCGCTCTGACCATACCGTCTCGCTTGGGTGACAAAACGTCAGAGGGCCAACGTCAGAGGAGCTTGGTCGCGGGCGACTCCTCAGGTGACCGCGGGCCAGGGGGTTCCTCCCACCGGAGCGCTCGCTCAACGGCCCTGCGCCAGTCCCGGTACTTCCGGTCGGCCTGATCGCCGGGGCGAGGGTCGAACGCGCGGTCCTCCTGCCAGTGTTCTGCCAGCTCCGCCGTCCCCGACCAGACACCCTCTCCCAAGCCCGCCAGGTAGGCGGCTCCGAGGGCCGTGGTCTCCAGGACCCGTGGGCGGCGAACCCGCACCCCCAGCAGGTCGGCCTGGAATTGGAGCAACACGTCCATGGCGCTGGCCCCGCCGTCGGCCTTCAGCTCCGTCGGGCCCACCGCGACATCCTGCCGCATCGCCTCGATCACGTCCCGGGTCTGGAACGCCATGGCCTCGACCGCGGCGCGGACCAGATGGGCGCGGGTGGTCCCCCGGGTGATCCCCACGATCGTCCCCCTCGCGTAGGGGTCCCACCACGGCGCGCCGAGGCCCGTGAGCGCGGGCACGAAGAACACGCCGCCGGCATCGGCCACGGCCGATGCCAGCGCTCCGGCCTCGGGCGCGGCGTCGATGAGAAGGAGGCCGTCGCGGAGCCACTGGATTGCGGCCCCCGTGACGAAGATGGAGCCCTCCAGGGCGTAGGCGAGCGATCCGTCGGGACCGACCGCGACGGTCGTGAGCAGCCCCGAGGCCGACGCGGGCCGGCGGTCGCCGGTGTTCATCAGGACGAACGAGCCGGTTCCGTACGTGTTCTTCGTGTCGCCGGCCTGGAAACATGCCTGGCCGAACAAGGCGGCCTGCTGGTCCCCGGCCATGCCCGAGATCGGGACCCGCACGCCCAGCAGCTGGTCCGGATCGGTCAGGCCGAATGTGCCCGACGAGGCCATCACGCCGGGCAGCAGGGTGTGCGGGATCCGGAGCCGATCGAGGATCTCCTCGTCCCAGTCTAGCCGGCCGATGTCGTAGAGCATCGTGCGCGACGCGTTGGTCCGGTCGGTGGCATGGGCCGCGCCCCCGGTCATCCTGGACAGCAGATAGCAGTCGACGGTGCCGAAGGCAAGGCGCCCCGCTTCGGCGTCCTCCCGCGCGCCGGGGACGTGCTCGAGCAGCCAGGACAGCTTCGTCGCCGAGAAGTACGGGTCGATGACAAGCCCCGTGCGCTCCCGGATCTTCGGTTCCCATCCTTCCGCGCGGAGCTCGTCGCACAGGCCGGCCGTCCTCCGGT
>VAYC01000260.1 GCA_005885025.1 Actinomycetota bacterium
CGGCGCTACCTGTCCTCGGTGTTTCGATGGGCCTTGGTGACCAACCTCGCAGGCCGGGGACGGGACAAAGGCGATGGCGTGGATCCGAGGGAGAACCTGCGGAGGGGGGACGTCTTCGACCTCCAGGGGTTTCCGCTGCGGGAGCAAGTGAATGAAGAGATCGCGTCGTTCGACCTCCTTCAGGCCCTGCCTCCGTGGCAGGGGGAATGCCTGGTGGTGCAGATCTCCACATCGCCCAGCCCGAGGGCCGACCTCCAGCGGCTCGCTGCAAGGCTCGAGGAACTCGGCGCCAAGAGCTCGCTCGAGATCGTGATCGATCCTGCCGCAGCCACGTTTGGGCAGAAGCGCTATCGCATCATGGACACCTGGGCAAAGTCCGATACCCATGCCGCGCTGAGCGACAGCCTCACAAAAGTCACCGTCTCATGGTGCCAACGGCTGCCGGATCAGGGCCTTCTCGTCCCGATGGAGGATGCACGGTGAGGGAGTACCCGATCTTCTTGCCCTACGAGGGTGATCACATCGCAGGCATCATTACGGTGCCGGACCGCGACCCCGAAGCCGTCGCCTTGCTCCTTCAGGGAGTTGGTGCGCCCCGCAGCCATCGCTACCGGGTATGGACGCGGATAGCCCACGGCTTGGCTGATATCGGGATCGCTTCGGTCAGGATGGATTACCGGGGAATGGGCGACAGCACCGGGCCTGTCGGTCTCGACTGGGACACTCCCCCGGTCGAGCTGGCGAATGCGGTGGCGACCATGGCCCTCGAATCGCTGGGCCTGGACCGGCTGGGCGTCGTGGGCAACTGTCTGGGCGCAAGGACGGCCCTTCAGGTAGCCAACCTGCAGAGCTCATGCCGAACCGTGGCTTGTGTCCTTCCGGGGACTTACGAGGCCATCATGGACGGCACGCGGCCGGCCTTTCACCAACGCGTCACCAGGCGGCTGATCCGCGGGCTTTCTCGGGCGCGAGGCGGGCGGCGAGTGGAGCCCAACTGGCGCCGGCGGGAAGCCGGGAAGCCGATTCCAGCGGTGAGCCGGGCGCTTCGCTCCTCGGAGATCTTGTTCCTGTACTTCGGGCCCGAGGAGGGATTTCTCAGGCTGACACACCAGTTGGAAAAGGCGACTGCACAATCGGAGCCGCGGGCGCACTCGTACGAGATGTCCCTCGTCCCGGCGGAAGGCTACGCGGGCTTCCAGCCTCTCCCTGCCCAGGAAGCCCTCGTTGAGCATGTCATCGCGTGGCTGGCTCGGACGCTCCTCGACCCAGACCTCGAAATGACCGCGTCCGATGGCGCGACGGAGTCGCCCGCCAGGCCGGCCTTCCTGAAATCGTCCTGACGTTACTTGGCGCCGGCCTGGGCCTGTCGCTCGCGGGCCTTCCTCTGTCCCTCTGGGGGAAGATCTGAGATCTGCTTGCCCTGAGGCTGGCAGCACTCGCCGTCCTTGTCGGCGTGTTCCTTCCACGTCCGGCCGTCGCAGCACCAGCCTTGGCTCGTGTCCAACTGTTCGGGCATGCGGCATCTCCTCCTACCTCGACCGGTTATCGGTAGCTTTCTACCCTCTTGCGGCCCCGGCTATTCAGGCTGGCTGAAACGGGTATATGAACCGACGGCCCGGAA
>VAYC01000261.1 GCA_005885025.1 Actinomycetota bacterium
ATGCTCCCCGTGTTCAAGGAGACGGTCGAGCGGCTGTTCCAGCAGGGTCTCATCAAGGTGGTCTTCGCCACCGAAACGCTCTCGCTCGGGATCAACATGCCGGCCAAGACCGTGGTCATCGAGGACCTGTGGAAGTTCTCGGGCGAGCGCCACGAGCTGCTCACGCCCGGCGAGTACACGCAGCTCACCGGCAGGGCGGGCCGGCGTGGCATCGACGAGATCGGCTACGCGGTCGTGCTGTACCAGCGACAGGTTCCATTCGAACGCGTGGCGGGACTGGCGTCCACTCGGACCTACGAGCTCCGGTCCTCGTTCCGGCCCTCCTACAACATGACGGTGAACCTGATCCGGAATTACACCCGAGAAGAGGCCCGCCACCTCCTCAACTCCTCCTTCGCCCAGTTCCTGGCCGACCGAGGCGTGGTCACGCTCGAACGCCAGCTCGAACGGGACCGGGCTTTTCTGGACGGCTATCGGAAGTCCATGGCCTGCCACCTCGGCGACTTCGCCGAGTACTGGGCGCTCCGGGAGCGGGCCCAGCGTATCCGGGAGGAGGCGCGGCGGATCACCGTCCGGGAGCGAGAGGAGGCCGCCCGGGAAGGACTGGCCCAACTGCGTCCGGGTGACGTCATCTTCCTTCGGTCGGGGCGGCGGCGCGGCCTGGCTGTCGTCCTATCGAGCCGCGAGGGGCGCCCCACCGTCCTCACGCAGGACCGGCGGTATTTCCGGTTGAGCCACCGCGACTTCGACCGGGCCCCTGCGCCCGTGGCCCGGATCGACGTGCCCCGCACCGGCAGCGCCCGGAGCGCCCGCTTCCGCCGCGACCTGGCGGCCCGGCTGGCCACGCTGAACGTTCGTCCTCCCCGCGCTCACGATGCCCGACCCGATCCCGAGGCGGAGCGCCGGGCCCGAGCCCTCGAGCGAGAGGCCGCCCGCCATCCATGCCACGCCTGCCCCGACCGGCCCGAGCACGAGCGCTGGGCCGAGCGAGCCTCCAAGCTGGAGCGCGAGGTGGCCACCCTGGAACGCCGCGTCCGATCGCGGACCGAGACACTCGGCCGGCAGTTCGACCGTGTGGTGGCCGTCCTGCACGAGCTCGGATACGTGCGGGGGTTCTCGCTGACCGAGAAGGGCGAGCGGCTGCGGAGGATCTATGCCGAGGGCGACATCCTCGTGGTCGAGGGGCTGGCCCAGGGACTGTTCGACGCGCTTCCCCCTTCCGAGCTCGCGGCGCTCGTGTCCGCCGTCGTCTACGAGTCGCGGGAGCGGACGCCCCGGCGAACGGAGCTTCCCACCCGCGAGCTCAAGGAGCGGTTCCGCGGCATGACCCGGACTTGGTCCGAGGTCCGGCGGACGGAGGATTCGCACCAGGTGGAGTTGGTCAGAGAGTTGGATCCGGGTTTCGCGCCGACCGTGCTGGACTGGGCGGAAGGGAAATCGCTCGACGACGTCCTGGGCGCTTCTGGCCTCACGCCCGGAGATTTCGTGAGGAACTGCAAGCAGCTGCTGGACTTGCTGCGCCAGATCGAAGAGGTAGGAGGGCCCGATGTCGGTCCCGCGGCCCGCGCCGCCCACGAGGCGGTGAATCGAGGGGTGGTCTCCTACACCGGGCTGGAAGGCTGAACGACGCGAGCCGCGCTCTGCAACACCGCACCCGACGCCGTTCGAAGCAGATGCTCTCTGGCTTCCCACTTGACCCGCGCCAGGAGAATCGAACCCTCTCGGTGAACTTCGGCGCTCGTCACGACGCCCGACTCTTCACCATCGGCGAGGACCGCCTCGCCCGCCGACACCGGCCGGTCGGACGTCAACCACAGAACGAGCCGGCGGGGATGGCCGAGGTTCCTCACCTTCGCCACGGCCTCCTGGCCCAGGTAGCACCCCTTGTCGAATGCCACCGCCTCATCCACCCCCGCCTCCTGGGGCAGGTCTTCCTCAAGAGCATCCACCCCGAACCGGGGGACGCCCTGTCGGACCCGCCACTCGTCGACCGCGTCGTTCGGGACGCGGACGAACCGTTCGCCCAGTACCGAGAGCACTTCCTCGCGGTCGGTCATCGACGTGATCATGTCGACGCCCCCTGACCCGAGACAGGATGGAGTCGACGACACTTTGGCGGGGCCAAATCGGTCCACCCTCCCGCCACCAGGGAACGCGAGGAGGGCCAGGTCCTCGGTCCGGTCTTCCATGACGACGTCGGACGACAGGATGTAGGGAGCGAGCAGCTGATCTATTGGTCGCGGCTGGGTCGGGTCTTGGAGGAGCAGCCAGCTCTGGTCGGTCAGGGCCGCGGTGAAATCCGCCCTGATCCGTCCGGTAGGGGAGAGGAGCAGCGAGCGACGGGCATGGCCCGGAACCAGGTCCTCGATGTCAGCGGAGATCAGGTCCTGCAGCCATGCGCCCGCCTCGCTGCCGGAGAGCGCGATCTTTCGCCAGAAGGAGAGGTCGGCGAACCCCTCTCCTGAGGCCAAGAGCGCCGCTGGATCGAACTCCGTCACGAGAACCAGGATAGTAGGCATGGGATGATGCCCCGAGTGGACCCGCCGCTGGCGTCCCTCATCGAGCGGCTTCCCCCGGGCACGGTCAGTACCCATCCGGGCGAGGTCGCCGTGCACGCGCGCGACCGGTGGGCTCTGGCCATGCTGCGGGATGCCAGAGGCGACCGCGTTCCCCCTCCGGCTGCCGTCGTGTTCGCTTCGACCACCGAGCATGTCGCCGCCGCCCTGGCCTGGGCCGAGGAGACCGGCGCCGCGATCGTCCCACGAGGCGGGGGCACGGGTCTGGCCGGCGGGGCAGAGGCTGTCCAGCGATCCGTGGTGATCGATCTGTCCCGCATGGACCGGATCCTCGCGGTGGACGACGTTTCCCAGACGGTCACGGCCCAAGCGGCGGTCCAGGGCGGCTTCCTGGAGGCCGCCCTGGGCACGCGGGGCCTCACCACCGGCCACGACCCCGAGTCGCTGGCGGCCTCCACCGTGGGCGGATGGATCGCCTCCCGGTCTGCGGGCTCGGCCTCCGCCGGCTACGGGACGATCGAAGACATGGTCGTGGGGCTCACCGTGGTCCTGGGTGGGGGGGAGGTCGTGCGCCTGGCGGCCATCCCTCGGGGCGGGCCCGGGCCGGACCTTCGTCGCCTGTTCGTCGGCTCCGAGGGAGTTCTGGGCATCGTCACCGAGGCAACGCTCGCGGTCTCCCGCGCTCCCAAGGAATACCTGTGGGACACCCTGCGGCCGAACTCCTTCGAGAGCGGAGCAGCCCTGATCCGAGAGGTGGTGCAGCGGCGCTTTCGGCCGCTCGTGATGCGCCTGCTCGACGCCGATGAGGCCGCCTTCGTCTTCGAAGGCCTCGGCCACACTGGCGCGGCGTTGGTCATCGGCTTCGACGGTGACGCGCCGGCCGCAGCCGCCCAGTGGTTCCATCTCCGGGAGCTGGGAAAGCAGTTCGGAGCCCGCTCTCTCGGCCCCGAGCTGGCCCAGCACTGGTGGGACCATCGATACGACTCCTTCGG
>VAYC01000262.1 GCA_005885025.1 Actinomycetota bacterium
CGACGCCTGGGGGCCTCCCGGAGGGGACGGTGGAGGCAGGGCCGGCCTCGGTCCGCTACGCGGTTCGAACCTCAGAGGGCATGTCTGTGCTGGACACCGGCCGTCAGGCGGCCGGTCCCGGCTACGGCGCCTTGGAACGAGCGCTCGGCGAGATGCTGGCCGGACGGGTTCGGCACGGAGGCGCCCTCCTCGCACCCTTCGGCATCAAGTTCGTGGTGGCCGGCCCAGCCGACCTTCCACCAGCCGCGTTGCAAGGGTTGGTTCGCCAGCTCGATCTGGACCCCGTGCCCGCGGGAGGCCTGACGATCTTCGAGAATTCCAAAGCCGCTCCGGTGGCAGCCGTGATCCGCGATCCGGCGTGGCGGCAGGCGGCGACAACTCCCACCACGCTCGCGGCGGAGCGGCTCTTGAAGCCCGACGCCCGGGCCCTTCCGCGAGCGGGCGGGCGGGACGAATTTGCGGTGCCGCCGACCGGAGCCTCATCCCTGATCCTCCTTGCGCAGCAGTTCGATTCGCACTGGCGGCTGGAGGGTGGGAGCGCACCGGCTCGGCCCACCCGGGCCTTTGGGTGGGCGGTCGGGTTCGACCCGGGGCAGAGAAGCTCGGCATTCGAGGTCCGGTTCCACGGTCAGGCCACGAGGACGGTTCAGATCGTCCTGCTCACCATCTTGTGGATGGCCGGCCTGTGGGTGACGAGAAGGCCGTCGCATGGCAGCTGAGGAAACCCCAGTGACCTCGACCCCCAGCCGCGGCTCCGGTGTCCGCCGACGCCTGGTGGCCGTGGCCGCCGCCGCGGCTCTGGTCGCCGGGTCGGGCGTGGGACTCGACCACGCGATCGGCCCACGGGCCGCCGGTGCGGGTGAGGCTTCCGGGGCGGCCACCGGGGCCTGGTTCTGCCCGCACGGTGGGTCGCTCGGATGGTCGGGGTGGGTCGCGATGGCCAACCCGGGGACGTCGACCGTGCGGGTGCGGCTGACCGAGCTCTCGGGAGCGAAGGCGCCATCGGTGACCTCGCTGTCGATCGGACCCCTCCAGCAGGTCTACCGGGAGGTGTCGGCGGCGGACCCGGCAGACGCCACCGTCGTCGAGTTCTTCGGTGGATGGATCGGCGCCGCGGCCGTCATCGTCTCGAGTCAGTCGCCGCAGGCGGTAGCGGCAGAGCGGTGCGAGCCTTCCCCTCGGCGAACGTGGTACCTGCTCGACCAACCGACCGGACCCGGGGATACCTCCTTCGTGGTCGTGATGAATCCGTTCGCCGAGGACGCCGCATTCGATCTGGCGGCCCGGACCGAGACGCGGACGATCGCCCCCGGCTCCCTTCGGCCGTATGTGCTGGCCGCGCGTTCCTCGGTAGCGTTCAGGTTGAACGACATCGCTCTCGAGGGGCCAGGTGAGCAGACCGTCGCGGTCACCGTGGTCCAGCGTGTCGGCCGGGTGATCGCCGGGGGGGTCGAGCTCTCCGCGAGGGGACTGAGGGTGGAGGGTGGCGCGGTCCTGTCTCGCGTTACTGACATCGCCGCCGGTGGCTACGCAGGGACCGCCCAGTTGATCCTGGCGAATCCGGGGGCGACCCGCGCTGACCTTTCGGTGATCGGCTCCGGCCGGACCGGCCAGCGGGTGGTGTCCGGACCCGATGGGATCTCCCTCGCTGCCGGGGAGGTGCGCACGATCGACCTCAAGGGTTTGACCCTGGGGGCAGTCGTGCAGTCCGACAATCACCAGCCCGTCTGTGCCGTCCTTCGTGTGGCAGGACCCCGAGGCGACGAGGCCACGGTCACGGGGACCCCTGCCGCTTCCCGGGCCTGGCTGGTCCTGCCGGCGCTCACGCCGAAGGGGGGGCGGTCCCTCCTCGTGCTGCAGAATCCCGGGCGGTCGGGCCTGCGGCTGGCGGTTCAGCTCTTAGGACCGAGCGGGGTCGTTCCGGCGCCTCGCCTCTCGGCGATCTCCCTCCCACCCGGAAGGACCATCTCGGTGGTGATCCCGGTCTCCGCCTCCCGGCCGCTGACCGCCGTGGTCCGAGCCCAGGGTGGAACCGTCGTCGCGGGGGCGGCGTCCTATCCGGCGGGCGGGGGCTATGCCGCGATGCTTGCCCTGCCGATGTAAGAATGAAAAAGGCCGGCGGAGCCAGGCCGATCCTGGGTACTCTTTTGCTCACGGGGTTGAGATGAAACGTAGGCGACATTCGGCACGGTGGATAGGACTGACGAGGTTCTCAGTCCTGTTCTCGATCGTCGCCATCCTCACCCTGCTCTTGGCTGGGGCGGCATTCGCCGGGTACCGGTACGAGCAGGGCCAGACAACCCGAATCCTCCCAGGGGTTCGCATCGACGGGGTGGACGTGGGGGGTATGACCCGGGCCGAGGCCGAACGCGCGGTGTCGGGACGGGTGGGGGAGATCCTGTCGAGGCCCATCCAAGTGCGGGTGCCCGGCCGCGAGTGGGAGCTCTCCGCGCAGACGCTGGGGACGAGGGTCGATGTCGACGCCGCCCTGAACCAGGCGATGGCCGTCTCGGACTCGTTCGGCTGGCCCTCCCGGCTCTATCACAGGCTCCTCGACAAGCCCATCGTCCGCTCCTTCGATCTCCCGGTCTCGTACGACGACTCGATCGTCGCGTCGTTCGTGGGGACGGTAGCGAAGCAGGTTCACCGGCTCCCCCAGGACGCTTCGCTGGACTTCGAGAGCGGTCGCCTGTTGGTGGAGCACTCCAAGGCCGGTCAGAGCCTCAAGGTCGACGCGGCCGAGTCCGCGCTCCTGGCCGCTGTGAGAGGGACGGTCTCCTCGCTGGATCTTCCCGTGAAGGTCATCAGCCCGGCCGTCTCCGACAAGACGCTCGGGAAGACCATCATCATTCGGCTCTCGCAGAACCGGCTGTACCTCTATGACGGCGTGAAAGTGGAGAAGTCCTACTCCGTGGCCACCGGCCAGCTCGGGATCTATCCCACGCCGCAAGGGCACTTCATGATCGTCAACAAGCGCATCAATCCCACCTGGGTCAACCCCGCCAAGGACACGTGGGGAGCAGGCGAACCCGACTTCATCCCCCCAGGCCCCGACAACCCGCTCGGTACCAGGGCCATGGACCTCTCTGCGCCGGGCATCAGGATCCACGGGACCCCGGCGGACTACTCCATCGGCCATTACGCCTCCCACGGCTGTATCCGGATGCACATCTGGGAGGCCGAGGACCTTTTCAACCGGGTCCAGGTGGGCACGCCGGTCATCATCGCCTGGTAGCCGGGCCCCCAGGCCGGCCGCATCCACTCGGGGGAGGCCGCGCAAGGGTCCATCCCCCGGCCGGGGGACTTCGATAGTCCTAGCGAACACCGGAAAAAACCTACCGGGGGACTATGTGCTGGACGGCCTGATTAAGC
>VAYC01000263.1:0-2931 GCA_005885025.1 Actinomycetota bacterium
ATAGCCCTTGCTCAGTTCCTTGAGGTGTTCTTCCTGGGAAACGGCCACGGAAGCCAGTCTACACCGGAAGTCTATCTGCGGGATGGGATTCAAAACCGCAGGTCACTGGCCCACTCCGACCGCGTGGAGCAGTCGGCCGATCCCGTAGGCGACTGCCACGCCGGCGGAGGCCATGGCGACCAGCTCCAGGCCCGCCCTCGCGGGATGCTCGCCGGTGAAGCGGGTCCGGATGGCCCCGGCGACGAGCAGCGCCGCCGCCGTCAAGAAGAAGCTGATCAGGAGGGCGGCGACCCCGGAAGCGAAGACGAAGGGCAGCACCGGCACGGCGCCCCCGACCAGGAACGCCAGGAAGACGGTGGCAGCGGCTCCGAGGGGCTGGCCGAATCCCTGCGACAGCCCCAGCTCCTCCTGCATCATCACCCGCAGCCAGACCTTGGGATTGGACGTGATCGTGTCGACCACCATTTCGAGGGCCTCTCCCCGGAACCCCCTGGCCCGGTACACCTCCCGGATCTCCTCGCGCTCCACGTCGGGCAGCTCCCGCATCTCGGTCAGCTCTCGCCTGAGCTCCTTGAGGAAGTACGCTCGGTAGGCTCTTGCCGAGACGAAGCCTCCGAGGCCCATGCTGATCGCCCCCGCTACGAGTGCGGAGACCCCTGCGATCAGGACCACGTTCCCCTTCGCCGCCCCGGCCACCCCCGAGATCAGGGTCAGCACTGAGACCAGGCCGTCGTTGGCCCCCAGGGTGGCGTCACGGATCCAGCTGCCCTCGACACTGTGGGCGGCGGGGTCGAGCTCGATCGCGTAGTCCGGCCCGAACTCCTCCAGCGACTCCGGGACGTCCCGGACCCGGCGCTCCAGCCGGCCCAGGTCGCCCGGGTCCCCGGTCGCGGTGTCCATTGGACTCTCAGCCTACCGCGAGGCCCCCGCCGGCCTTCGCCCGAGCGGGGCTTCACCCCATCCCCCCGTGGCCCGATAAGGGGAGAAAGCAGCTGCGGAGCGAGACGATGCATGACGTGAGCGAGCGTCAGCCT
This sequence comes from Actinomycetota bacterium, assembly GCA_005885025.1. Classification (GTDB taxonomy): domain Bacteria; phylum Actinomycetota; class UBA4738; order UBA4738; family UBA4738; genus AC-52. Next base: position 1,035 of record VAYC01000263.1, read on the forward strand.
GCCTCGGCTGGCCGCTCGAAGTCTGCGCACGACGAGCGAACCCTCGTCCAGCGCGCCACCGATGCCATCTTCACGCTCGACGCCGAAGGGACCCTGACCTCCCTGAACCCGGCGTTCGAGGCGATCACGGGGTGGTCTCGGGACGACTGGATCGGTAAGGCGTTCCCCGGGATCGTTCATCCCGACGACCTTCCCCTCGCCGTCGAGCTGTTCACCCACGCGATGGCCGGCGGTGGCGTCCCCCCGTTCGAGCTGCGGATCCTGACCAACTCGGGCGGCTACGTCGACGGGGAGTTCACCGCCAGTCCCCTGCTCGAGGACGGGCGGGTCGTGGGGATCCTCGGCATCGGCCGGGACGTCAGCGCCCGCAAGCGGGTCGAGTCGGATCTGGAGCGGCGGGGGGCCATTCTCGAAGCTGTCGCCTTCGCCGCGGAGCGCTTCCTGGGGTCAGGATCGTGGGAGGACAGCATCGCGGAAGTGCTGGAACGGATCGGCCGGGCGGCGTCAGTCGACTGGGTCTGCCTGTTCCAGAAGGCGGTCGGCGACGACGGAGACGTCCAGCGGAACCTTCGCTTCGAGTGGGTCGCTCCCGGGACTTCTCCCAAGGCGGACTTGCCCTTCCTGCGCGGGTCCTCCTATGCGGGTTCCGGCCTGGACCGATGGGCGCGGACATTCCGGACCGGGGGCACGATCAATGGTCGCGTTTCGGAGCTTCCCGCCGAGGAGCGCCCGATCCTGCAAGCGCTTGGCTTCGGGTCGGTGGCCGGCGTCCCGGTGTACGTGGGGGGCGAGTGGTGGGGGACCTTGGGATTCGCCGCGCGCGCTCAGGATCGCGACTTCTCCGGGACGGAGATCGACGCGCTGAGGACGGGCGCGCGGCTGTTGGGGGCGGCGATCCAGGAGGAGCGCACGGAGTCCGCGCTTCGCCGGTCAGAGGATCGGTACCACAAGGCGGTCGACACCTCTCCGGACGCGATCCTCGTACACCAGAACGGAGTCATCGCCTTGGCGAACCAGGCGGCGGCCCGGCTCCTCGGAGTCCCCTCTCCCAACGCGCTGGTCGGGAACTCGGTCCTGCGCTTCGTCCACTCCGACTCCCGCCCGTTGGTCCTCACCCGCCTCCAGCGGCTTCGTGAGGGAAAGGCCGTCGCGCCTGTGGAAGAGAAGTTCGTCCGAGTGGACGGTTCCACCGTGCAGGTCGAAGTCGCCGGCACGGCGTTCGACCTGGATGGGGAGCCCGCGGTCCAGGTCGTGGTGCGAGACGTCACCGACCGGAAACGGGCCGAGGAGGCCGTCCGGCAGAGTGAGGCCCGGAAGACGGCGATACTCCAGTCCGCTCTCGACGCGGTGGTCACCATGGACCACGAGGGGCGCATCGTCGAGTTCAACCCCGCCGCCGAGGAGATCTTCGGCCGGGCCCGAGCCGAGGTGCTCGGGCAATCTCTGGTGGAGCTGCTCATCCCTCCCCGGTTGCGAGAGCGGCACCGGATGGGGATCAAGCGCTACCTGGCCACCGGTCAGCAGACCATCCTGGGACGGAGAGTCGAGCTCACGGCGCTGAGGGTCGACGGGACCGAGTTCCCCGTCGAGCTGGCCATCATCCGGGTGGACGTGCCCGGGCCGGCGTTGTTCACCGCCTACATCCGGGACATCACCGAGCGCCGTCGAGCCGAAGAGGCGCTCCGGGAGAGCGAAGAGCGGTACCGGCGACTGGTCGAGCTCTCACCGGAGGCAATCGCCGTCCACAGCGAGGGCCGGTTCGTGTTCGCCAACTCGGCGGCGGCCAGGCTGCTCGGGGCGGCTGATCCGCAGGAGCTCATCGACCGGCCGATCCTCGACGTCGTTCACCCCGACTACTGGGAGGTGGTGAGCGAGAGGACCCGGAGAGAGACCGAGC
>VAYC01000263.1:3020-3413 GCA_005885025.1 Actinomycetota bacterium
GCGGGCCAGATCGTGATCAGGGACGTCACGGATCGGAAACGGGTCGTGAGCACCCTCCGTCAGCGCACCGAGTATCTGGCGGCGCTCCAAGACACGGCTCTGGGCTTGATGAACCGCCTGGAGCTGCGGGGGTTGCTGGAGGACATCGTCTCCCGGGCGGCCGCCCTGGCTGGGACGGCGGATGGGTGCGTGTACATCGTCGACGAGGCCGGCGATGCCCTCGAGCTCCAGATCGGCATCGGAGCATTCCGGCACTTCGTAGGCGATCGGATCCCGCGCGGCGAGGGGATGGCCGGACACGTCTGGGAGATGGGCGAACCGTTCGTCCTGGAGGACTACGCGACGTGGGAGGGGCGGCAGGAGCTCTACGGCGACCAGTCGCTCCACGCCGGC
>VAYC01000264.1:0-416 GCA_005885025.1 Actinomycetota bacterium
CGCGTGAGTTCTGTGAGAAGTGGGTGGGCCTAACGGGGAGGGATCCAACCTCCCCAGAGGTCGCTCGCGAGGTGCTGACCTATGTCTATGCCATTCTCCACAGTCCAACGTACCGGGTGCGCTACTTCTCGTTCCTTCGGTCCGAGTTTCCGCGCATTCCAATGCCCGCCAGCCGGGATCTCTTGGACGAGCTATTTCCTCTCGGCCGTGAGCTCGTTGGCTTGCACCTCATGGAGACGGGACTAGGGGATCAGGGAACCGTATCGTATGTAGGACCGGAATATCCCGAGGTCAGGCGCGTCGGCTGGTCGGACGGCACGGTGTGGTTGGACGGCGAGAAGACCCGCAAGCGCGAGGGCCGCAGCACCATCGTGCCCGGCTCTATCGGTTTCCACGGCGTGCCTGAAGCAGTGTGG
>VAYC01000264.1:477-5495 GCA_005885025.1 Actinomycetota bacterium
AGGGCCGGACGCTTCTGAGGACGACATCGCCCATTACCAGAATATCGTCGCCGCTCTCGCGGAAACGACACGAATCATGGGCGAGATCGACGAGGTGATCGACCGGCACGGCGGTTGGCCAGGGGCGTTCGCGAGTCCATCGACACCGTAAGTGCGCATGCGTACCCTCGCCGCTCGCTGCCGGGTCGGCTCCGGTCCGCCGGACGGAGACGACCGCCGGGCCGGTCGAGAAACGAGCGCAAGTCGAGGGCAACCACGTCGCGGAAACGAGCATCGGCCCCGAGGAAGTCATCTGCATCCCGGAGACGACCCGCTTCGGCGGGGTCGTTCCTTGCTGAAGGTCAGCGAGGGAACGCGGATACTACGTGCGGACCGAGGGCACGAGCCCTGGACACGAGGGAGGCCACATGGCGAGGCGAGGAGTCTACGTCGAGAAGGGAAAGGGTCGGACCCTATCCGTCAACGTCCGGTTGTGGACGAACAACATCGCTGACGGCGGAGAGGGGTATGTCGATCCCGGGCACGCTTGGTTTGCCGGGGACGTCGGGTTTCGATCCAACAAGGCTCATGGGATCAGCTCCACGAGCAACCCGATCATGTTCAACAGCCCCGACGAGCTAGTTGACGCGATCCGAAAAGCGGCAGTAGCCCAGGGCGTTGTCCTGATGGATTCGGACGGAGCGCATCGTGGTCAGGGACGCTGACACCGCGACCCGCTGTCCGAACCTTCGTTTCTGACTACACGTCTCCATGCGGCTTGCGACATGGAACTGTCAGACCGGTCTTGCCTTTAACTGGAGTGCGGTCGAGGGGTTGGGCGCGCACGTGACCGTCGTCCAGGAGTGCGAGCCTGGCACGCCTGCGCAGGTGGCGATACATGCGGACTGGATGAGCGAGTGGCAACCGGGTGCCTGGGACAAGGGACTCGCGATCCTCGTTCGGTCGCCGTATTCGATCGAGTCGCGAGAACCATCGGAACCCTTCTGCATCTCGGCGATCATCTGCGATCCGTATCGGTTCCGGTTCGTCGGGTTCTGGGCCATGACACCGAAAGATGCAGGCTACACCTACACTCGACAGGCGAGACGCCTCATCGACGCGCTGCCCGATGATGGGGTCCCTACGGTGGTCGCTGGCGACTTCAACGCTGCCCCCGCCACTCGGCCAGGACGGCGGAGACCGAGACGTCTAGCTCCTTGCTCTTCTGGCTCAGCATCCGCGTACGGTAGCCCTCGATGCGTCCCCGATCCCTCAGCTCGAGCTCCACGGCCCGTCGGTCCTCGGCTTGGAGCCAGATCCCCAGGGCGTTCACGCGACGGCCGATGGCCTCCGCCCGCGCCAGCTCGACGTGTCGAAGGAATGATCGGTTGACGTCCAGAAGGATGCCGTCCTCGAGGCCGATGAGGCACACGGCATCCGAGGTGTACTCGAACAGGCTCGAGAACAGTGCCATGTAGGTCACCCGATGAGTGTCGGGAGCAATTTGAGGTCGCGACAACACGAAGCGCGGCCAGTCTCAGGCTCTCGAAGACTTCATGACCGGCGGGCAGCGTTATACAAACGGGAGGCCCGCTGAGGGCCCAACCTAGAACGGCGGTCGTGCCCGACTCACCCTGATCGGGTGATGCGCCGCTTCCTCCCAACCATGACACTCGAGGCGCACCTCCAAGCTCTGCCCGTCAAAGGAGGAACCATGTGGTGGGGAATCGGTTTCGGCGGCGCCATCTTGTACCTGTTCTTGGTGTTCACGCTCGGCATGATGACGCTCAGAAATGGACACGGGTGGATGTTCTGGCTCGGGATCTTCTTCCCGTTCCTCTGGATCGTTGGCGCCCTCATGAGGCCGTCGGCGAGAGCCGGGGTCGCTTAGCGCGTTCGGGTCACCTCAAACCGGCCTAGGCCATCGCCGGCTCGCGACGCTGGTCGCTGCGCGTTCGCGCCGCGAGACCTCTAGCCCCACGATGACCAGAACGTCTTCGGCTTGTCCTGAAGCTCGCCGTCGACGGAGATGTCCACCCGCTCGTTGAAGAAGCACAGCAGGCCCTCGATCTTCGGGCACTCCGGGATGGGCGATGGGTAGCTCCACGCGATGTCCGGATACAGCTGTCCCTCGACGGTCGCGGTCCAGTACACCGCTTGGCCCTTGTACGGGCACCGGGTTCGGAGCTCCGTCGGTTCGAGGAGGTCCATCCGTACGTCGACCTTGGGGAAGTAGTACCGGGTCGGGAGCCCGGTCTCGAACAGCAAACGTGGCCGGCGGGTCTCCGCCACCGTCACCCCTCCCAGCTCGATCCGCACGTGGCGGGAGCTGTTCAGCACGTCCACCCGGTGGTAGGGGTTGCGTGGGTGGACGAAGACCTCGTCGTCCTCCTCGAGCCAGCGATCGAGCCGGTCCCAATAGAAGGCGACGTGACCCGTCGCGGCGGCGATCTCCTCGGGCGGCCGTTCGTAGCTCCACGCCGCGTCCTTGGCCGTGCGCTCGCCCACCGTGAGATCGAAGAGCGTGGCCTGGCCCTTGCGGGGCGAATCCTCGGTGCGGCCGCTGGCCTTCAGCAGATCCATCCGGACGTCCTGGCGCGGGAAATAGAAGACCGGCAGCCGGGCCGGCTCGAGCATGAGCATCACCCGCTTGGAGTCGACGACCGCCTGGTTGTTGAAGTAGGCCCGGACCCATCGCGGCCACGGCTCGACCCTGATGGGCGTCCCGACCTCCCTGCCCGGCGTCACGTCGACGATCTGGTCCTCGAGCGCCCGGGTGCGCTGCTCGGTTCTGTCCATGGCTAGCCTCCCGCTCGGCCGCTGGTGAGTGAAGCTCAGTCCTCGGATGGCCCCAATAGGGCGTCGACCGACAGGATCAGCCCGGGAGCCTGCAGCGTTTCCAGGGTGTCGCTCCGAGCGAACAGGCTCGGCGGCTCGTAGCGGCCCTCGTGCAGCCGGTACACCTCGACCCGATCCGCATCGAGGTCGACGAACCAGTACTCGGGCACCCCGAACCGCTCGTAGAGATCCCGCTTGCGGACCAGCTCGAGCCGCCGCGTGGACGGGGAGGAGACCTCGACGACCAGGTCGGGGGCGGAGCGCAGATAGTTCTTCTCGAAGCGCCCAAGGTTTTCAGGGCGCACATAGAGGACATCGGGTTCCACAACGTTGGTCTCGGAAAAGTACACATCGAACGGTGCAGGCAGGACCTCGCCTCCGCGACGCTTGGAGTAGACGATGAGCTCGTACACGAGCATGGCGACGACTTGCTGGTGCCTTCTGGCGGGCGCGGCCGTCACGATGAGCTCCCCGTCGATGAGCTCCCGCCGAAGGTTGTCCTCGGGGAAGGCCTGAAGGTCCTCGTAGGTGAGGCCGGTCTGGGGCTGGGTCGCCATCGTTCACCTCCCGCGTCCACGCCGCGCAGGGTAGGGAGAGCCTACGACAAGATGTGAGGAGCTACCCTCTCGCCTCGCCGGTCACATCCGCCCGCTGAGGCGGCCCACGGCCGCGCGGGTCGAGGCCAGCACGTCACACCGGAACGGCCTGCGGTCCTCTCCCCAGAAGGGGAGAGGGGGACCGAGGACTTCGATGCGCAGGCCCATCTCCCGGTAGCGATCGAGAAGCCAGTCGGCGGCATCGCCACACGCCACGACGTATCCGCGCGCACGTACCTCCTGCCAGCACCTCGCCAGCAGGCCGAGGAACACCCGGTGGTCCGGGTCTCGGTACCGCGAGGCCACGATCGTCCGGCTCAGGTCGGCGACCCGGCCCGCCGGCTCGATCCGAACACCGAAGGCTTCCTCCGTGGGAAGCAGCGTTCCTGGGATGGGAAACACCAGCCGGGCCACCGCCGCCAGCTCCTCACCGGCCCATCCGGTGAGGTGCACCGCCCGATCGTCGAAGCCGTCCCGCTCCATCCCGTCCGGGCACTCCGCGGGATCCGCCCAGCCTCGCTCCACGACCGTCCGGTACCGCAACCGGTAGACGGCCTCCCGGTCCTGGGGGGAATCCGCGAACCGGAAGGCGACCGGCGCGGCACGCTCCACCACGCGGGCGGCGAAGGCGTCGCCCATCGCCAGCAGCCGTTCCTCCTCGCCGGCGGAGGTCACGCCCACGAGAGCTTCGCCTCTTCCGCCTTGAATCGGACCGCCGCCAGGGCCGCGCAGAGAGCGGCGAACCCCAGCAGCACGCCGATGGGGAGGAGCACCGCTCCCACCCCCTCGCCGTCGAGGATCACCGAGCGGAACCCTCGCATGGCCCAGTACGTCGGCACGGCGGGGGCGACCCGCTGAGCCCACCCGGGCAGGAGATGCAGCGGGATCAGCGCACCGCCCAGCCCCGCCAGCACCACCGTCCCCAGGTTGGCCACGATGTTGACCTGTTGGAGCGTCCGGGCGGCCGCTGCCACCGCTGCCCCGAACGCGATCGACGCGAAGGGGAGGACCACTGCCATCAGGGCCAGGCCCACCACGGATCCGCGGGCCCGGAGCCCGAAGCCGGTCGTCCCGACCAGGAACAGAACGGCGAGCTGGGCGTAAGCCACCCCGATCACCGGCAGGACCTTCCCGGTGAGCAGTTCCACCGTCCCCGCCTCGCCCCGGAGGCGGTCCCAGGTGCCCCAGCCGTGGTCTCGGAAGAGCACCAGGCCCACGAATCCGACCAGGAAGAACGAGAAGGTTACGGCCATGCCCGGGATGGCCTGCTCGGCCCCGGTGGCCCGGGTATGGCCTTCGACGAACAGGGCCAGGGCCAGGGCGGGCTTCAAGAAGCCGACGATCGCCAGCGGCAGGCCCAGCAGGAGCACCAGCGGGAAGGGGTCCCGGCGGAGGAGCCGGAACTCGTGCCGGGAGATCGCCAGGCTACGCCGGAGCGACATCGTGCACCCGTCCTCCGGACACCATTCGTCCCGCCTCCAGGACCGCTACCCGCCCGCCCAACGCCTCGACTTCCCCGGGGTCGTTGGTCGCGTGGCACACGGCGACCCCTTCCGAGGCCAGCCGTCCCTCCAGCTCCAACACCGAACCGCGCCAGTCCGGATC
>VAYC01000264.1:5501-6846 GCA_005885025.1 Actinomycetota bacterium
CGGACCAGGGCCATGGCGATGTGGAGGCGCCGCTGTTCTCCTCCCGAGAGCCGACGGGCCTGCCTCCCGGCGAGGCGCTCGAGGCCGAACGCCGCGGCCACCTCCTCGAGACGCCCGGCAAGGGCCTCTCCCCGGAGACCCCCCAGCTCCCCGAACAACTGGAGGTTCTCTCGCACCGTCAGGGAGGGGTAGATCCCGAGCTGCTGGGGGACCAACCCCACTCGCTCCCGGGCGTGGCGAGGCTCGGCGAAGGCGTCGATCCCCAGTACATCTACCCGGCCGGCGTCCGGGCGTCGCAGGCCGGCCACGATGGACAGGAGCGTCGTCTTGCCCGCGCCGTTGGAGCCCAGCAATCCCAGGATCTCCCCGGGAGCGACCGCCACGTCGACGCCGGCCAGCGCGACGATCGGGCCATAGGACTTGGCGACGCCGGAGACACGCAGGGCCGGTTGGTCCATCGCCACCGGAACCGTATGTCAGCCCGGGGAACGTCCCGCCGCGGAACGACGCCACACGCCCACGGCTGCCACCAGTCCGACGAGCAGCGCCGCCACGGCCACCCCCAAGGCCACATACGTCCACCCCGAGGTCCCGCCGCCGGCACCGGCCGCGGCCGGAAGCGCCCCGCCGGCGAGTATCGTGGCGGAGCCCCCGTAGCGAATCGTGGCGCGAGGTTCCGTGGGCTCGGTTCGCATCCCCACGCCGGTGAACGTCAACCGCAGTGTCAGCCCGGGCTCCCCGAGCACGTACCGCGTTCCGCCCAGGGTGAATGGGTTGGCGGCCTTCTGGGTCGAGAAGGCCACGATGGACGCGATGGCCATATTCGGGGCGTAGACCGAGAGCACGTCCTGCCACGTGGAGGAGTACGTCGCCACGGCGACGCCCTTCCTGAACGAAGACGGGTCGGCGAAGCTGGCACCGCCCGCATCGTTGAAGTACAGGGTCGTTTCACCGGTGCCCGCCGAGTTCAGCAGGTTAACGTTCTCCGATCGTGTCAGCCGCTTGGCGCTACTGAAGAAGGTGAATCGCGCCGTCGCCTCGCTCCGATCCATGGGGTTCTGTCCGGTGAAGAGCTTCGACTCGTCGATGCCGGCGAGCTCCGAGAGATACCCGAAGTCGTCCGAGAGTGGTCCCATCTGCTCGATCTGCCCGGCGTACTCGAAGCCAACCTCCCCCGCCCCAGTCACCCCGAGCCGGGTCTCCCCCTGGGCCCTTGCTTGGGAGGGAAGGAACCCGACCGCGGCGAGCGCTGCCGCCAGCGCGACCCCCCCGCGGACCGCGAGCAAGAAGACAGGTCGCATGTCCCCCTCCCCCTGAAGGCACCGAGTGCGAAGCGACGGCAGCG
>VAYC01000265.1:0-451 GCA_005885025.1 Actinomycetota bacterium
CGAGGCCTGCGGGAAGTTCAGTCGCGTACTATTGCACATTTTTTGTGGGTGACCACCCTTGCAAACGGAAGGTGGTCGTCGAATTTGGCATCCAACAGTGGAACGTCAGCCCGAAACACATCATCACAAGCTATATCCAGCTGGGTTGACGCCCCTAGGAAGCAATCCCTTCATCGGGTAGGGTTGTCTTGTGGTCCCCAGGGACAGTTGGTACGGCAACCCAAGCATGTGGAGCACCAAGTTTGCTGATGGTGACCGAGTCGAGTGGATAGGACCGCCTCCCGCGGGGCCAGATAACCCGGAGCCAGGAGAGCGGGGGACGGTCATTTCGATCGACCCACTGAATGTGTGGATCGTTCGGTTCGACAGCGCTGGTACTGCAGGCTACGACGAGGAGTATCTTCGAAAGGTCGAGGAATAGGCACGGGCTCGACCACAATAGGCGGGTCCG
>VAYC01000265.1:579-1877 GCA_005885025.1 Actinomycetota bacterium
AATAGCCCCCCCTTCCTGAACAGACCACCAATGATCTGGTGCACCCAGGAATCACGCCCAGCGCAGTAACCGTGGCGCAGGAAGCGGGTGGCGATGTTACCGACGTAGGTCCAACCGTGCTGCTGGGCAGCCTGGCGCACTTGGTCATTGAGATCGAGAAGGCGATCGTACGCCCACGCCGCGACAGTCTTCCTAAGTATGCCGTCGATTCGGCAGGGTTGGGCATTTGCTCCATGCATCGGGTCGAAGTACTCCGTAATGAACACCGGGGCGTTACCTGCGACCGGGTCCCGAGCGATCCGGTTAGCGAGCGCATCGTAGCTTGGCGGAAGATCAGCGATCCGCTGTCGGACGAGAAGATCAAGGCTGGCCGCTCCCCTGTAGGGCAGGTCAAAGCAGGGAGGGATCCTGAAGAGCGACGAAGCCAGGCAGAACGTTAGGACCTTGCTAAATCGGATGTCGTTCGCACCGACTGAGATGAGGATTGCATCGGCTTTGCGACCTGGTGGCAGGAACTCGTCTGCTTGTTGAAATTGTGATTTGGCTGCCGGTGATGGGTCGAGCAGCACCTTGCCGGGTATTGGCTGCGCCTCGCCCTGAGTGCGCTGGATTCGCGCTCCGGTGCAGGCCAGGGTGACGAAGGTAACCGAGGTTTGGGGATCGCTCCATTCGAACTCAAGTGCCGCCACACGGGGCGCGGCCACGGGGGAGCGGTGGCATTGTCCTCCTGGGTCCCTCCACGTGCCCTTGGGGCCAGGGTTCCCCTCCCCCGCAGCGACGGAGTCTCCAACGGATGGCTGCAACTCTGCACTGGTCGCCAGCCTGGCGATTGTGGGGGGCGGAGGCAGCCGCGCCCACTCGCTACGCCACTTCCTCCTGCGCCCCCAGCCGCCTTCTCTCGGACAGGTCGTGCGCTCGCAACCTCACTCCTTGTCCCCCGCCCCCAGGGAGTACCCGAAGTCATCACCGGCCTCGGCGGTGTCCCGGACCCCGGGGCTGTCCTGGTTCCAGAACTGGTCGTCGGGGGAGGTGGCCTGGAGCCCCCCGGCCGATCCGTACAGCACGTTCACCGCCCCGGCCCCCGGGACGGTCCCCACGTCTTCGCCGCGCACGCCGATGGCCAGGTCGGCGAAACCGTCGTTGTTGAAGTCGGAGAACAACGAGCCGCCGGTTGGTTGCCCGGAAGGACCGGCCGAGCCATGAGCCCAGCCTGTGGGAATCACCCAGGACCAGGTGGCCACGAAGAACAGCAGGACAGCGATCCGGCGCATCCTCCTTCCCCCCTTTTTCGGCCGGGC
>VAYC01000265.1:1908-5342 GCA_005885025.1 Actinomycetota bacterium
TGTCGGCGAATCACCCTTGGCGAGTGTTCCTCGTGAGGCGTCGCGAAGATTCGCACGGCGCTGTCGGTTGGGCTTGCAAGCGCGATCGGCGTCGGAACCATCGGCTCTTAGACAGAAGGGGGAGAGAGAGAGATTTGATGGAACCTAAGGACCAGCAAAGCCTTGCCGCCGGCCAAGCCGAACGACGGCGGACAGCCGGACGGGTGGCGCGCTCAAAACGACCTGTAGGACGATTGCCCGCCTTGACGGTGACTGTTCGCGCCGTCCAACTCGAACCCTCCTCGGACTACCCGAGGAGGATTTCACTTCGACTCATGAGAGCGCCAGTGCCCATTGCCGCAGTGGACAGCGCGTTCTGCAAGCTACCCCTGTGATCGAAGGTCCACCCGATTGCTACTGTCGGGATGGCGGCCAGGGCCACCAAGACGACGGCAAGCATCCATCCGGAATCTAGGGCGATAGCCGCAAGGAGCGCTGCCGGCCCAGCGATGACGAGCGATGCGAGCCAGAGCGTTCCTGTCCACGGCGTCAGTCCCAGCGATCGAAGGCTGGAAGGAAAACTCGTCACGCCTTCATGTTCGGCGCAGGGAGTGACGAACCAGAAGAGTTGCTACCCGGTCTCCACGGCTTTGCGACAAGTTGAAATGTGCTGAGACCTATCCATCGCTTTGGGGCCTTCCGGCCGCCGATTCGATCTCGCGGGCCAGCGAGATGTCTTTGTCGGTCACGGCGTTCTCGTTCCAGGTGTGCAGCGCAACTCGGACTCGGTTGTAATGGTTCTCCAGGTCCGGATGATGGTTGGCGGCCTCCGCCTTCTCCGCGATCCGGTCGATGAAGGCGATCGCCTCCATGAACGTGCCGAACTTGAAGTTCTTGAAGATCTCTCCGCGGTCGAATCGCCAGCCGGGGAGGTCACCGCTCGCCAGCCACATCCGGATGTCCTCCTCGGACAGCCGGCTCACGCCTCGGATTCCTCCTCCACGGTCGCCAGGGCCTTCTCCAGGACGTCCAGCCCGTCTGAAAGCAACCCCTCATCGATCGTCAGTGGCGGGAGCAGCCGAACCACGTTGTCGTACGTACCGGCCTTCAACAGGATCACCCCTTGCCGGCACGCCTCTTCCAGAAGGCGGGTGGTGGCAGCTTTGGCCGGCGCCTTGGTCTCGCGGTCCTCGACCAGCTCCATTGCCACCATGGCTCCGCGCCCCCGGACCTCGCCGATCAGCGGGAACCGTTCGGCCATGTCGAGCAGCCGGTCCCTCATGAGCACGCCGATCCGCTCGGCCCGCGCCAGCAAGCCGTCCCGCTCGATCGTATCCAGGACGGCCAGGGCCGCGGCGCACGCCAGCGGGTTTCCCCCGAAGGTGCCGCCGATCCCACCTACGTGCACGCTCTCCATGACGTCGGCCCGGCCGGTGACCCCGCCGAGGGGAAGGCCCCCGGCCAGCGATTTGGCCGTGGTGACCAGATCGGGCACCACGGCCTCGTGTTCGATACCGAACCACCGGCCGGTCCGGCCCATCCCGGTCTGGACCTCGTCGGCCACAAACAGGATGCCCCGGTCGCGGCAGTACTCGGCCAGGCGAGGCAGGAATCCTGGCGCCGGCACGACGAAGCCGCCCTCGCCCTGGATGGGTTCCACGACCAGACAGGCGATGTTGTCCGGCCCGATGTGCTTCTCCATCTCGCCGATGGCGTACGCGGCGCACGACGCCGCGCATTCCTCAGGCGTCGCCCCCCCCGTCGGACAGCGATACGGATACGCGAACGGCAACCGGTACACGTCGGGCGCCGAAGAAAGGAAGCCCTGCTTGTAGGGCATGACCTTGGCGGTCATGGTCATAGCCAGGAGCGTCCGTCCGTGGAAGGCGTGGTCGAACACCACGACGGCCGGGCGCTTCGTGGAGTAGCGCGCGATCTTGACCGCGTTTTCCACCGCCTCGGCCCCCGAGTTCGTGAACATCGTCTTGCGGGGCACGTCGCCGGGGACCAGCGCGTTGAGCCGCTCGGCGAGCTCCAGGTACGGCTCACTCATCGTCACGTGGATGCAGGTGTGGGTGAAGCGATCGAGCTGTTCCCGGATGGCTTCCACGACCGCCGGAGCGGCATTCCCGGTGTTGAGGACGGCCAGTCCTGCGCCCAGGTCGATCAGGCTGTTGCCGTCGACGTCGCGGACGATCGCGCCTGCCGCGGCTTCGACGAAGATCGGATGCGTGTAGAAGACGCCGCGGGGGAGCGCCGCCTGCCGTCGCTCGAGGAGGCGTCGTGACTTTGGGCCGGGGATCTCCGTAACCAATCGTCGTTCCTGCGCGATGTCCATGCGTCCTCTCTTCGTCGATCGGGTGGCGCTCAAGTCTGGCTCCCTCTGGAGCGGTCCCATCAGGTCCCTGCGGGGAAAACCAACCTCCTTCCTTTGTACGCTCCGGACATCGAAGGCCGCTCCTGCCCAGGCGCCGTTGCGCAAGACGACTGCCCCGAGCGCTTGTACGAACCGTACAATGCGCTGATGGCGCTGACCGTGGGGGACCTCCTCAGGACGCCGGGCCTGGACATACGGCTGGTGGCCGGATCGGCCGGGGTAGCTGATGCCATCCGGTGGGTCCACGTGAGCGAGCTCGAGGACCCGACCCCGTGGCTCAAGGGCGGCGAGGTCCTCCTCACCACAGGCATGGGAATTGGTAAGGCTCCCACCCAGCAGCGCGCCTATCTCGACCGGCTGAAGCGGGCCGGCCTGGCCGGCTTGGGGTTCGGGACCGGGTTCTCGTTCAAGACGGTTCCACGCCCGCTGGCGCAGGCCGCCGACCGAGCCTCCTTCCCGGTGTTCGAGGTTCCCTATGAGGTCCCCTTCATCGCCATCACCGAGGCCGTGTTCACTCGGCTGATGGCTGAGCAGTACGACGTTCTGTCCAGGTCGTTGGAGGCCGAACACTCCCTGACCCGGGCGGTGCTCGAAGGACAGGGGGTCGAGGGGATCGTCGGCGCCCTGACCAGAGCCTCCAAAGGATGGGCCCTGCTGCTGGATCTGCACGGCTCACCCATCGCCGCCATGCCGGCCAGCGCTCGGTCTCAGATCTCCTTGGTGCTCGACGAGCTGCACTCACCCCGGGCGGAGGGCCTGCGGTTCAGCCTGTCCGTGGTGGAGAAAGGACAACACGTCTCGATCCAACCCGTGACGTCGCAAGGCCGGGTCGAAGCCTTCCTGGCCACCGGGAAGAACGAACCGCTCACTCAGTTCGACCGGATCGTGTCCAGCCACGCGCTGGCCCTCTTGGCACTGGAGCTGGCCAAAGCCCGGGCGGTCTCGGAGGCGGAACGGCGACTGAAGGGGGACCTGCTCGACCAGATCCTCCGTGGTTCGGTCGCTCCTGGGGAAGCCCGGCTGGCGCTGGAGCGGCTGGGGTTCGATCTGGGCCGGCCCCTCGCGGCGGTGGTGTTTT
>VAYC01000266.1 GCA_005885025.1 Actinomycetota bacterium
GAGGACGGCGTGGTGGTGCGGGCTGCTCGGCCTGGGGCTCGTGGTGGCGATCGTCGTCGAACGACTGGGGCGCCGGCTGCTCCCCCTCGTCATGTTGCTCAAGCTCGCGATGCTCTTCCCTGATCGTGCCCCATCACGCTTCGTGGTGGCCAGAGAGGCCGGCAGCGTCCGGCGACTCAGGAGTCGGCTTGCAGCGCTCGACGCGGATCCAGACGCTGAACAGGAGTCCCTATCGGCTGAACGGATCCTGGCACTGGCCATGGCGCTCCAATCCCACGACCGCCGCACCCGCGGCCACTCCGAACGCGTTCGCGTCTTCACCGACCTCCTGGCCGAGGAGATGAAGCTCCCGCCGGAGGAGCGCGACCGCCTCCGATGGTCCGCGCTGCTCCACGACATCGGCAAGCTGACGGTGGCCGCGAGGATCCTGAACAAGCCCGGGAAGCTCGACGAGCACGAATGGGAGGTGATCCGGGGCCATCCCGCGGAGGGCGCTCGGATCGCGGGTCCTCTGCTCGAGTGGCTCGGTCCGTGGGCCGGGGCCATCGCCGAGCACCACGAGCGGTTCGATGGGAAAGGTTATCCGGCCCGGCTCGCGGCGCACGAGATCTCACTCGGCGGGCGCATCGTGGCCGTGGCCGATTGCTATGACACGATGACCGCGGCCCGTTCCTACAAGAAGCCGATAGCCGTTGCTGCCGCCCGCGCCGAGCTCGCCCGGTGCGCCGGAACCCAGTTCGATCCGGCGGCGGTTCGAGCATTTCTCGGGATCTCGATCCCGCGCCTGTTGTGGAAGACCGGGCCGCTGTCGTTCCTCGTGCAACTGCCGTTCCTCTGGCGCTTGCAGCAGATCGCCGAGCAGGGATTGGCGGTTGCCGCCCAGGGCGTCACCGCAGCCGCCGTGGCCGCCAGCGTCGCGGCAGTAACGGCGACGGGGCCGGCGACGGCTTCACTTGCCACTCCAGCCCCGAGAAACCCCGTCCCGGCCGTCACCGTCGCTCCCTCCCCGAGCCCGTCGCCATCGGCGTCGGCCGGCAGGAGGAGGCAGGCGGAAACGAGGAAGCCGAAGGGCGGCGGCAGTACGCCCAAGCCATCTCAGTCACCGACTCCATCGCCCACGCCCACCTCTTCGCCAGATCCGGTCCTGGACCCGGTTCTGGACCCGGTTCTGGACCCGGTTGAGTCGATCGCCCCGCTGCCGCTCCCTTCGATCTCCCTCCCCCCGCTTCAGTTGCCCACTCCGAAGCTGCCCTAGCCCACACCGTCCCACCAGATCGTGGCCACGGCGCGGTCGGGGAATCCCCACCGGCCCCGGCTCACCTCCCACTGCTCGCCGAGCGCCTCCGCGACCTCTGGATCGCGATCCGCGGGAAGACAGAGCAGCCGGCGAACCATGGCCACGGCTTCGGCCTTCGTGTCGAACCCTCCGGGCCGGGGCGCGTTCCAGTCCTCTCTCCGCGGCTGTAGCCCGGCTTCGCGAAGGACGTCCATGGCGTCGTCAGCGGTCGGCCTGGTCGGACGAACGATCCCGTGGAAGCGCAGCCACAGCCGATTCAGGTTGCTCTGCGGGTGCTCAAGCGTCATCTCGACCACCACTCGCGACCGGGCATGATCGGTCATGCGACGGGCGAACCTGGTGAGGTCGGGTGCGTTGTAGAGGACGTGGTGGCAGACGACCACGTCGGCCACCGGCGTTTGGCCCGCGACGTCGGGCCATGCGCCCTCGATAGCCTCGGCATCCAGCCCGGCCGCCCCGGCCCGTTCCAGGAATGCCTCCAGCATCTCCGCCGAGCTGTCGACGCCGATCAGTCTCGACGCGCGCCGGGCGAGCGGAAGGGAGGCCGCACCGCCGCCGCATCCGACGTCGAGCGCGGTCCCCCCTTCCGGCAGCGCCTCCAGAGCCCGGCGGTTCGAACGCGTCGGTTCAGCGCGGGCAGCTTCGTCGGCCCGGCTGGCGAACAACGCGACCGGGAAGTGCCACGGCGACTCGGGAGCCTGCTCGAGGACTTCCTTCGGGATGGCCCATTCCGCCAGGGCTTCCCGCCAGCGCGCCGCCGCCGTCGCCACGTCAGCCGTCAGGCCTCGGCTAGTCGCTCGCCCCGTTGCGGCCCGGCCGTGAGCAGCCTCCGGCGGTGCTCCTCGGGCCACGGGACCGGCTTGCCGCCCGCCTCGGACAGCAGCACGGCGACCGCTCGGCCTCGAACCGCCACCTCGTTCTCGGAACGCATCTCGAATGCGTAGGTCACCGAGGTTCGTCCCACGTTCTCCACGGTGAGGTGGATGTCGACCATGTCCCTGAATCGCAGTGGGCGCAGGAAGTCGGCCTCGAGGTGCACTCGGGGATGTCGGCCGTAGATCGCGTGGACGAACCCCAGCCGGTCCAACAGGGCCGTCTCGGCCACCTCGATGAACCGAAAGGCGGCCGTGTTGTGGTACATGCCGGAGGCGTCGGTGTCGGGCCACTCGATGCGCCGCTGCACCACGATGCTGGCCGGCGAACCGCCGCCGCCGGTGTTCCCGTCGTCGCGAGGCGCCACCATGGCGCCCTATTGTGTAACGCATGCGGGTGGGCGTGGGGATGCCCAACACGATCTCGGGCGTGGACGGGCGGTCGATGCTGGAATGGGCCCGGAGGGCAGAGGCGGGACCGTTCACCTCACTCGGCGTCCTGGACCGCATCCCCTACGAGAGCTTCGAGCCGTTCATCACGCTCGCCGCGGCCGCGGCTGCCACCTCGCGCATCGGCCTGGTGACCATGGTGGTCATCGGACCGCTGCGGAGCCCCGTCCTCCTCGCCAAGCAGGCCGCGTCCGTCGATGAGATCTCGGCGGGTCGCCTCACGCTGGGCCTGGCGGTCGGGGCGCGGCAGGAGGACTACCGGTCGCTCGGTCTCGACCATCGGCGCCGGGGCGAGATGCTGACCGAGCAGCTCGCCGC
>VAYC01000267.1:0-425 GCA_005885025.1 Actinomycetota bacterium
AGGACGACAACGAGGATCGTGTCGACCACAGTGGCCAATCGGTGCGAGTACTCGATGATGGCGTGGTACTGGAGCGGCGGGACCCACCGGCCGAAGCACTTCGGCCAGCCGGGACAACCGAGCCCGGACCCCGTGGCCCGGACCAGCGCCCCGATCCCGATCAGGAGGAACGTGGCCGCGGTGGCGGCGATGGCGGCGGCGCGAAGCCCGCGCTTCCCACCGGCGGGGACGGGAACCACCGGTCGGGAAGGTCGCTCGCCGGGAGGTGAGAGCACCGCTCGCTCGGACATGCGGCAACCAGTATCGCGCGCGGACTGAAAGACTGGCGGCGGCCACCGACGGTGCCCCTCCTAGAGAGAGGGTGTGAACCGACTGACGAAACGGAACAACGACGGGCCCCACACGCCCGTTAGCAGCAGCACCCC
>VAYC01000267.1:538-1095 GCA_005885025.1 Actinomycetota bacterium
GAGAGGAGCAGCAAGACGGACCTCGCGTGGCCCGGCTGGTTCGCCGCGAGGGTCAGGATGGCTCCGAGCACCGGTCCGATGCAGGGGGTCCAACCCACGGCGAACGCCATCCCGAGCGGGAAGGCTCCCGCCGGACCGGGCCTGACGCGGGACAGGAGCGGACGGGCCTCCCGATAGACCCACAGTCTCCCCAACCGGAGCGCGTACAACAGCATGAAGACTCCGAAAGCGAGCACGACCACGCCGGCGATTCGCTGGCCGATCGCGGACTTCACCGCTCTGGTGAGAGCCGTGGCGGCGAAGCCGCCGACGACGGTGAAGACGACGGAGAAGCCGAGGATGAAGAGCAGAACGGGGAGGAGAGGCCGCCGGGCGCGAGTCGGATCGTCTCCTCCGGTCACCATGGCCAGATAGCCCGGCACGAGCGGGAGGACGCATGGTGACAGGAACGACACGACTCCGGCCGCGAACGCCAGCGCCGGCGCCCACCACTGGTTCACGCCCTGTGTCACGTCGGCGACCATGTGGCCCCTATGGTCTCAGCCCCGCGACGATCG
>VAYC01000267.1:1187-4184 GCA_005885025.1 Actinomycetota bacterium
AGACCGGACAGGCCGCCCGCCCGCCCGGGCCGCCGGGCACTTCGGCCCGAGGGCCTGCCGATATAATCCGGCCCAATCTCCCCTCGAAGGACGGGATCGGTGAAGCTCGCAATCAGACTCGTTCCCCGAGGACTGCAAGAGCGGGCCAGGCCCCACGTCGAGCGGTTCCAGGCGATCGTCCGGGAGTTCGAGTGGACCTGGACCAAGGCCGTCGTGGCCTCGCTCGTCCTGTGGTTCCTGGCCATCGGGTTGATCGCGTTCGTCCCGTCCTGGTGGTTGTACTTCGCCGACCAGAAGCTCGGCTGGCACAAGTGCCCATGCACGACGACCCTCAAGTTCTTCGAATTCAAGGCCCGGGACGTGGTCGCCGTGATCCTGTTCAGCATCCCCTTTGGGGGTTTCATCATGATCCCCTACCATCTCCAGAAGCTGCGCCGGCGTTTGCGCAGCGAGAGCGACAGCCGTCCGACCGGCGGCTACCGTTGATGGAGAGGTGAGCGACAGATGCCATTCGTGAAGACCGAGGTCGACATCAGGACCGACTACACGGTGGAGACCGTCGACCCGGAGTGGTTGAAGCAAGGCGTGAGGTCGCCGAAGCACCTGATGCTCGATCCCGAGCCGTGCATCCTGTGCCGGGCCTGCGAGGACGTGTGTCCATGGAACTGCATCTTCATGCTCGACCCGGGGATCGTGCAGCGCTCGGAGGACGAGGCGGTGGAGGCCCAGGTGGAGGGGGCCTTCGCCATCTTCGTGGTTGACGACAACGCCTGCACTCGTTGCTCCGTCTGCGTGGAGCGTTGCCCGAGCGACTGCCTGTACTATGCGCGACTGCCCGAGGACGGAGGCGGGGCCCGCACGCTCGCCGCCGTGCCGATGTCGCAGAAGGTGGACACGGAAGTCGAATAGGAACGAACTGGAGCGCCCTTGAAGCTACGGGACAGGCTGCCCAGGCCTCCAAGCCCCATGGAGGCGCTGGACAAGGTCCGCGAGACCGAGCTCTGGAAGTCGATGTTCCGTCCCGGCTCGGTCTTCCGGAAGGGATACAAGGATACGCAGCGCGATCGCGCGCTGGCCATGATGAACAACGTCCTGTATCACCTGCATCCGGTCAAGATCAAGCGCCACGGGTTGAAGCTGACCTACACGTTCTGCCTGGGCGGGCTTTCCTTCTTTCTGTTCACGCTGCTGACCGTGACCGGAATCTACCTGATGTTCTTCTACCGCCCGACGGCCGGGAACGCTTCGGCCCAGGCCTACACGGACATGCTGAACATCAGGAACAACGTCTACTTCGGGGACCTCGTTCGGAACATCCATCGGTGGGGCGCTCACCTCATGGTGATCACGGTGACGCTTCACATGGCCCGGGTGTTCTACACGGGGGCCTACAAACCGCCTCGTGAGTTCAACTGGGTGGTCGGGGTGATCCTCTTGTTCCTGACGCTGGGGCTCTCCTTCACCGGCTATCTCCTCCCATGGGACCAGCTGGCGCAATGGGCCGTCACGATCGCCGAAGGCATCTCCGGCAACTCTCCCCTCATCCCGGACCAGGCGAAGTTCATCTTGCTCTCGGGCATCCAGGTCAACCCCAACACCCTGCTGCGTTGGTACGTGTTCCACGTGCTGTTCCTTCCCTTCATCCTGGTGCTGTTCCTGGCCGTCCACTTCTGGCGGATCCGCAAGGACGGCGGGATCAGCGGGCCGCTGTGAGGTAGCGACGATGCCGCCACGCGAAGAGACCCCCATGGACCAGGCGGTGTTCGACGCCACGCTGCAGGCCGAGCTGACGAAGGGGACCGACCGTCGGGTCGCCGAGGGACGGGCCCGGGCGGCCGGCGTCCGAGCCTACCGAAAGGTCCACGGCGAACCCGAGCGTGAAGCGAAGCCGGCGGCCGAGCGAGAGCATGCCGCCGCGGCCTCGGGTGACGGGGGCGGCGCGGCACCGAGCGCAACGGCTCCGGCTCCCGCAGCCGTGCCGGCCGCCGTCGGGGCCTCCGCGGGCGTCATGGCTTACGCTCCTCCGCCCGCGGCGCCCCGGACCGCTCCCCCGCCCACCGGGCGCGTTCCGACAGCGAGGCCCGGAGCGCCGGACAAGCACCGCCTCCTGGCCCTGGTCCCCCCCGAAGGCGTTCAGCGCGTGGAACGGGAGCAGGGCGACCGGATCAACGTGTTCCCGCATCTGCTGATGGAGGAGTTCGTGAGCCTCCTGGTGGTGTCCTTCTTCCTGATCGTGTTCTCGGCGTTCGTCAACGCGCCGCTCCGCGAGCTGGCCAACCCCAACCTGACCCCGAACCCGTCGAAGGCGCCCTGGTACTTCCTGGGCCTCCAGGAGTTGCTCCGTTACTTCCACCCGATGATCGCCGGGGTGATCATCCCGACCCTGATCCTGGTGGGATTGGCGGCGGTCCCGTTCGTTGATCGCAATCCCAGCACGAAGCCCGGGGACCGCAAGCTCGCCATCACGATCTTCACGATGCTGTTCATGTTCGGGGCCACCTTGACCATCGCCGGGTCGTTCTTCCGAGGCACCGGCTTCAACTGGGCCTGGCCGTGGAGCCAGGGCCTGTTCTTCGAGCTCTAACGATGCTTTCGGTCGCGCAGTCGACGTTCGCCATCGCGGCGGTGATCGTGTTGTTCGGAGTGTTGGCGTTGCTCCTCGCCACCACGCTGGTGCGCGCCAGGCGAAGCGCGGCCGGCCGGGCCGCGGCCGGCGAGGGCGGCGCAGCGCCGGGAACGGGGCGGCCTGCGGTGGCTCCCACCCCACGGGCACCGAGGCCGAAAACGGTCGTGTCCAGACGGGACTTCTTCCGTGGCAGCCTGTTGGCGTCCCTGGGCATCTTCGCGGCCCAGTTCGGCGGAGCGACCATCGCCTTCCTGTGGCCGAACCTGAAGGGAGGATTCGGCTCAACCATCACCCTGACGGACTCACCCGGGACGATCATGGATCAGATCACCAGCCAACGGCAGCCCTATTACTCCGGCGCCGGCCGTTTC
>VAYC01000268.1 GCA_005885025.1 Actinomycetota bacterium
AACGCTGGCGAGGAGAACCCGCCCTCGTTCGTGCGGCTGTCCGATTGAAATAGCAGGCGGAGGAAATACTCAGGATCGGGATATCCGGGGAACCACCCGGTGATCCGGATGTAGGCGGCGTCGGGTCGACCGCCCCGGTGCATCGCTTCCTCTGCCCGCCAGGACCAGGTGCGGACCTCCACGCGTTGCCCGAACACGTCCGCCCACGTTCCCGCGATGACCCGCAGGATGTCGTCCCAGACCTCCATCCCCGCCAGCTCGAGCTGACCGCTGAAGCCGGACGGCTCCATATGTTCACGACCCACGTCGGGAGCGAAGCGAAGCGCGATGTCCGGGGTATGTCCCGGAAGCGCGGGCGGGACAACGCCGCCGGCCGCAACCACGAGATTGCCCGGAGAGACGGAGGCGAGAGCCGTCCGGTCGATGGCATGCGCCAGGGCTCGGCGAAGCTCGAGATTGGAGGTTACCGGGTGGGTGTGGTCGAAGCGCAGGTAGGCGGACCACGTTGCCGGACCGATCAGTGCATCACTCAGGTTCGGACCGTCGCCCGGCAATAGATCGTTCAGCCGAGGCGTGTATCGCACCAGGATCATGTCCACCTCGTCCCCGACGTAGGGTCCAAGCGCATCCGCGATGCTGGTTCGGAAGAAGTGGACCTCGCGCACGTTGCCCGAACGGGGGCTGCCGTGGTTGGGGCGCCGGGCCAGGATCAGATCGTCCTCGGTCCGACCGGCCACATGGAACGGGCCGCTCGTCACCTGGTGGGCCCGATCGGTCCAGTGATCTCCGTCCCGCTCGATGGCATGACGCGGCTGTGGCCCGCCATCCGGGCGGTTCATCACGCTCATGAAGTAGGGGGCCGGGGCCACCAGCCGGAACTCGACCGCGCGGTCGTCGAGGGCCCGCACGCCGATCCGGTCGCCGTCCCGATTGTTCCCGAGGTAGAAGTCCTGGCCGTTCTCCAGCACGAAGTAAATGGCGACCGAGGCGCCCGGGCTCTTCGGATCCAGGACCCGCTTGATCCCGAACTCGACGTCGTGCGCGGTGAGCGGGCGGCCGTCCGACCACCGCAGGCCGTCGCGGAGGTGGAACACGTACCGCAGGCCGTCGTCCGAGATCTCCCATCGCTCGGCGAGGGACGGAACGATCGTCCGTTCCGGCCACTGCTCGACCAGGCGATCGAACAGCTGCATGCAGAGCTGGATGTTCGGCCACGCGATGGCCGACTTCGGATCCGGGTCGTTGGGCAGGAAGCTCGTGGCCACTCGCAGGGTTGCGGAAGGCGTTGCCGGCCTGGACTCGGGAGGCGGCCACAGCTCGAAGGCCCGCTGGTAGGTGGTGTTGGATTCGGCGAACCGCAGCGAGCAATGCAGGGCCAGAGCCAGTTTGAACAGCACCAGCGCCATCGATTGCCGTTCCCCCCTGCGCTCCAGGAGCGGCAGCAGAGCCCGGTAATGGCCGATGGCCTCGTCGAGGGCGTACTCCTGGCGAGCCTTGTCGCCCGCCCTGGTCAGGTAGGCGATGGCCTTGTCTTCGTCATCGGCGGCGAGCCAGTGGTGGGCCAGGAGCCCGGAGACCTCCTCCTCGTCGCCGGCGTACCTGCCCTCGAGCCACTCGGCCGCCTTGCGGTGAAGGGCGTTCCGCGTCCGGGACACGATGGTGCGGTAGACGGTCTCCTGGATGAGCGCGTGCTTGAAGCGGTATTCGGGCTGGGGCCATCGCCGGCCCTCCCGGATCAAGTCCAGTCGCTGGAGCTCGCGCAGGGCCTCCCGTAGCTCGCCGTTCCCGCCGGTCACTCCCTCCAGGAGCTGCAAGCCGAAGGTCCTACCGAGCACGGATGCCGCGGTGAGCACGTCGTGGCACGCCGTGTCGAGCCGGTCGATCCGAGCCAGGATGACCTTCTCGACGGTCTCTGGGAGGTCGACCTCGACGTCGTGGTCGACCCGCCACCCCTGGTCTTCCCGCACCAGCGCTCCGGCGTCGACCAGCGACCCGATCAGCTCCTCCAGGTAGAACGGATTGCCTTCGGCGTGGCCGAGGATCCGCGATTCCAGCCCCGAAGGAAGCGTGTCAGGCCCGACCACGGCGTCGAGCAGGTCCCGGTCCGCATCGCCCGACAGCGCCTCCAGGGCGACCTCCCTGGTGCGATGGGGGAGCGCGCGCGCGGCGACTTCCTTGACCTGCCAGGAGGCGTGGTCGCGCTCCGGCCGCATGGTGATGACCAGCAGGACCGCGGCGTCTTCGGACAAAGGGAGGAGCCGCTCGGCGAGCTGGATCGAGGTGGGGTCGGCCCAGTGAAGGTCGTCGATGGCCATCGTGACCGGGCCGTCCTGGGCGAGCCGTGCCAGGAGCGCGCCGATGACTTCGAACGTCCGGTACTGGAGCGCTTCGGGCGACAGCTCGGCTAGGCGGGCCACTGCGTCCGGCTCGAGGGCGAGCCCGAGCATCGCCCCGAGGTAGGGGTAGAACTCGAGGGCCCGCTGGCCGAACAGTCCCTCGACGGATCGTCGCAGTGCGATCCGAACCTTGAGCTCGGGATCGTCGACGCCGGCGCCGAGCCATCCTCGGACGAGGTCTCGGAAGGGCCAGTATGGAAGCGACTGACCGTAGGAGACACACCGGCCCTCCAGCCACAGCGCGGGGCGTTCGGCCTGCGTCTCGGCCGCCTCGGCGAGGTCGCGAAGCTCGGCAAGGAGCCGGCTCTTGCCGATCCCGGCCTCGCCGGAGATCACCAGGATGCCACCGCTCCCAGACAGGACGTCGTCCAGGGCTGCCTTGACCAGGGCAAGCTCCCGGTCCCTGCCGACGAGTGGGGCCTGGATGCCTCGGAGTCGGGTCCTCGGCGCGATGGGTCGGGCTCCAACTGCCTCGTACGCGAGCACGCGCGCAGATTTCCCTTTCAGGTCGAGCTCCTGCGGGGAGCTCCAGTCGAACAGCGGCTCGACCATCCGGTGGGTGTCGGTCTCGACCTGGACCGTCCCGGGTCGGGCCGAAGACTGGAGCCGAGCCGCGAGGTTCACGGTGTCGCCGAAGGCGCCGTACTCGATGCGCTGGCCCGCTCCCATCGCGCCTAAGACCACCGGGCCGGTGGCCACGCCGACGCGCACTGCGAAGCCTTCCACATTCCAGGCCCGGGCCACTTCCTGCCCGTAGCCTCGGATGGCCTGGACGATGCGCAGGCCTGCTCGCACCGCCCGCTCCGCGTCGTCCTCGTGCGTGACCGGCGCTCCGAACAGGGCCAGGATCCCGTCGCCGGCCAGGTCCTTGACCGTGCCCCCGAACTCCTCCACCGCCTGGACCATGCGGGCGACGGCCTCTCCGACGATGAGCTTCACCTCTTCGGGATCGAGGCGTTCGGCCAGGGCCGTGGACCCGACCAGGTCGGCGGACACGGCGGTGACGACCTTGCGCTCCTCTCGCATGGCCGACGCCGGGCCCGAGCGGGTCTCGACTTCCTCTGGCATGACCCGCCTATTGTGGCCGACCACCATCCGCTTGGAAGGCGTACCCTCGTTCGGATGCGTTTTCGGTACTCGCGCTGGGACGGAACCCAGGACCCGCTCGGGCCCGATCTCTCGGCCGGTGACGTCCTGGAGGCGATGTCCGACGACCTGCTGTCCGGCCAATCGGTCGATCGGACGCTCTCGCAGCTCATGCGGCGAGGGCTGCGCGGACGCTTCTCGGGGTTGGACGCGCTGCGCGCCCGGCTTCGCCAGGCCCGCCGCCGAGAACAGGAGCAGCTGAACCTGGAGGGGCCGCTCCGGGAGATCCAGGAACGGCTGGCGCAGATCCTGGAAGAGGAGCGGCGCACGCTCTCGTTCAAGGCCGAGGACGATGCCCGCATGCGCGAGCAGTTCCTCGATTCGCTGCCGCCCGATCCCGCCGGCCAGGTCCGGGAACTGAAGGACTACCGGTTCGCGGACGCCGGGGCGCAACGGAAGTTCGACGAGCTCCTGGACTGGCTGAAGGAGCAGGTGCTGGGGTCGTACTTCCGCGGCATGGCGGAGGGCATTCAGAACGTCTCGCCCGAGCAGCTCCAGCGGTTCAAGGACATGCTTTCCGAGCTGAACTCGATGATCGAGGCCCGCGACCGCGGCGAGCACACGCAGGCGGACTTCGAGGCGTTCATGCAGCGGCACGGCGACTTCTTCCCGGACAATCCGAAGACGCTCGACGAGCTGCTGGAAGGGATGGCCCGGCGGATGGCCGCGCTCTCCAGGCTCTTGGGCTCCTTGTCGTCGGAGCAGCGTGCCGAGCTGGAAGCTCTGGCTCGGGAGGTGTTGCAGGACCTCGACCTCGCGTTCGAGGTGGACCGGCTGGCCTCCAGCCTGAACCAGCTTTTCCCGGAGCTGCCGTGGGGTGACCCGGTCCTTTCGGCCGGCGAAGAGGCCATGCCGATGCAGGCCACCGTGGACGCGCTCGAGCGCATGTCCGATTTCGAGGACCTCGACCGTTCGATGCGAGCCGACTACGCCGGGGCCTCCCTGGAGGACGTCGACGAAGAACGGCTGCGGCGAACGCTCGGCGATGACGCGGTCCGCGACGTCCGGCGGCTGAAGCAGGTCGAACGCGCGCTGGAGCAGGCCGGACTGGTGGAGCGAACGCGCGGCCGGCTGCAGGTGACGCCGAAGGGAGCGCGTCGGCTGGGGGAGCGGGTCCTGGTCCGGCTCTTCGAGCAGCTCCGGCGGGACCGCGAGGGGGCGCACGACGCGCGGATGACCGGTGGGCTCGCCGAGCCGACCGGCGCCACTCGCCAGTGGCAGTTCGGGGACAGCGGCCAGATCGCCGTGCAGAAGACGGTCTTCAACGCGGTGGCCCGAACCGGAGCCTCACGGCGGCCGCAGCTCGCCGTGGAGGACTTCGAACTGGTGGAGGCCGAGACCCGCACCGAAGCGGCAACCGCGCTGCTGCTGGACCTGTCGTTCTCCATGCCGCTGCGAGGCCACTTCGTCCCGGCCAAGAAGATGGCGCTGGCCCTGCACGCGCTGATCGAGGGGCGCTATCCGAACGACAAGCTGTACCTGATCGGGTTCTCTGACTACGCGCGACGGATCAAGCCGCAGGACCTCGCGGGGACGGGGTGGGAACGGGTCTACGGGACGAACATGCAGCATGCTTTCCACCTGGCCGGGCGGCTGCTGGCCGACCATCCGCGGGCCACCAAGCAGGTCATCATGGTCACCGACGGCGAACCGACCGCGCATCTCGAAGGCGAGGAGGTCTTCTTCTCCTGGCCGCCGGAGCCGGAGACGATCCGCTTGACGCTCCAGGAGGCGATGCGCCTGTCGCGATCGGGCGTGACGATCAACGTGTTCATGCTCGAGGACACGCCGGGTCTGGCCCATTTCATGGAACGGCTCGCAAGGCTGACCAACGGTCGCGTGTTCCAGACCGCCGGCGAAGGTCTCGGCGAGTTCGTGATCAGGGACTACGTCTCGCGCCGCGCCGGCTGAGCGTCCTGTCTAGAAGCCGTTCGATTTCTTGCCCTAGACTCGCGGCGTGCCGGTCTGCGCAACGTGCGGCCAGGAGAACCCCGAGATCGCGCGGTTCTGTCTGCGGTGCGGGGCCGCTCTGGAGGCCGTCGCTCCGACCCGCGAGGTCCGGAAGACCGTCACGGTCGTCTTCGCCGACGTGACCGGTTCCACGAAGCTCGGCGAGCGCCTCGACCCCGAATCGCTGCGTCGGGTCATGGGCCGGTACTTCGCCGAGATGAAGGGGGCCCTGGAGCGGCACGGGGGGACCGTTGAGAAGTTCATCGGGGACGCCGTGATGGCGGTCTTCGGTATCCCAATGCTGCACGAGGACGACGCCCTTCGCGCCGTCCGAGCCGCCGCCGAGATGCGAGACCGCCTTGTCCAACTGAACGACGAGCTCGAGCGAGACTGGGGCGTGCGGCTCCTCGCTCGGATCGGCGTGAACACCGGAGAGGTGGTGGCCGGCGATGCTTCCGCCGGCCAAACCCTGGTCACGGGCGACGCCGTGAACGTGGCCGCTCGTTTGGAGCAGGCCGCGCAGCCGGGGGACATCCTGATCGGAGCGAACACCCGGCAGCTGACCAGGGATGCCGTTGATGTCGAATCCATCGATCCCCTCACCCTCAAGGGAAAGGAGGAGCCGGTCTCCGCCTTCAGGCTTCTCGATATACGGCCGGATGTCGAGGGTGTCGTTCGGCGCCTGGACTCGCCGATGGTCGGCAGGGAACGGCAGCGAGCCGCCCTCGCGAACGCGTTCGAAGCTGCCGTAGCCGAATCGTCGTGTCACCTCTTCACCGTTCTGGGAGCTGCAGGCGTCGGAAAGTCGAGGCTCGTCCGCGAGTTCCTGTCTTCCCTTCGCCCGGAGACTGATGCACGGATCCTTCGCGGTCGCTGCCCTCGCCTATGGGGAGGGCATCACCTTCTGGCCGGTGAGGGAAGTGATCACGCAGGCAGCGGGCATTGGCGACAAC
>VAYC01000032.1 GCA_005885025.1 Actinomycetota bacterium
CCTTCGGAGTCCCTGGAAGCCGAACGTTCGCGGGCTGAAGCCGTGGGGGCGATCCGTTCTCAGGCCGATCACGGCTCCCTCGCCCTGGTCGGGCACGAGCCCAACCTCAGCGAGCTGGCCTCGTTCCTTCTCACCGGGGACGAGCGCCGTCTCCTCCTGGAGATGAAGAAAGGGGGCGTGGCGTGTCTGGCCCTCCCCGACGGGGTGGCGGGAGGCAAGGGCGTGCTGCGGTGGGTGGCCACGCCGAAGATGCTCCGAGCGATGGCGACCGAAGGTTAGGGCTCGAACACCAACCGCTTGCCGAAGGCCCGATAGAACCTGGCCGCCAACAGGCCTTGCCGGTACCCGTCGAACAGCGGGGCGTGCACGATGACCTGTCGCCTGTGCTCCTCGCAGGCCACGGAGAGGGCCTTGCCGGGGGCGATCCGCAGCTCGATTTCGTCGGCGATCGCCAGAAAAGTGGCCTGCCGGGCCACCGGACGGCGATCCTCCGGACCGAGCAGGGGTCGGTAGGCCCGGACATTCATCTTCTCGTCGCCTGCCTGGCGGACCACCGCCGCCAGCAGGGCCAGTTTGCGGTGAGAGAACCCGGCGAGGTCCGATTCGGTGAGGATGTCCGCGGTGTGTTCGTGCCGGCGGTAGTAGTCGATGCTCCTCCCGATGTCCAGGATGGTTGCCGCCTGTGACAACCGCTCCCCGGCCTTGAGGCCGGCTTCGGGTTCCAGCGTGTCCATGAGCCGCAGCGCGATCCGGGCACGTTGGTCCGCTCGGCCCGCGTCCCATGAAGTGAATCGGTGCGCCAGGGCGGCGATGGACGTCCGCCTCACTTCCTCCGGGGGTGGAGGGGGGGAGCCCGCCGCGTCGTAGACGAGGCCCTCCCGAAGGCCCTGGTTGGACACCGTCATGTCGCCGGCTCCCAGAGCGTCCATGGCACCCTCCACTCCGAGCACGCCTCCGACGATCGAGTCGGCGCGGTCTGCGTTCAGTCCCGGGATGGCCTTGCGGCGGGCGGCCGAACGCGAGAGGAGCGACTGGGCGAGGTCGCCTACCCGTCGGCGGGTCAGGACGTAGCCGTGAAGCCGGGGGATCGGATACGTCCGGGCCTGCCGGTCCATCTTCGCCAGGTTCCGGATCGTGCCGCCCGTCCCGATCAGTTCCTCGTCGGCCTCCAACGGTGGCATGCGGCGTTCGTCGAGGAGGCGCCGCGCGTACTTTCGGGCATCGCGGACCTCGGACTCCCCCGGCGGATCCGACGTCAGGAACTGGTCGCTGAGTCGGAGCGCGCCCAGCGGAAGGCTCCAGGACTCGATGAGCGCGCGATCACGGAAACGGGACAGCTCCAGGCTGCCGCCCCCGAGGTCCATGACCATCCCGTCGTTCGCCTGAATCCCGTGGATCGCTCCCAGGAACGCGTACCGAGCCTCCTCTTCCCCGTCGATGATCCGGACAGCCAATCCGCTTTGCAAAAGGATGCGTTGGAGCAGCTCGTCGGCGTTCTTCGATTCGCGGATCGCCGAGGTCGCCACGGCGATCGTCCTGCGCGCCCCCGTCCCCACGGCGATGGCCTGGAAGTCCTTCAGCGCGTCGACCGTTCGCTGGATCGCCTCAGCGCTCAGGCGGCCGCCGTTGCCGACGTCCCGAGCCAGCCGGAGGGCGTCGCCGAGGATCTCCAGATGCCCGGAAGGGTCGATCCGGAGAACGACCACGCGACCCGAGTTCGAGCCGAGGTCGACGATCGCCAGCGGCTGGTCGGCCACGTGGATGGGTCACCCTCAGGTGAGGCTGCCGGGCAACCGCGACGATTCCATGACCGACCCGAGCCTACCCCGAACGGATTGACCGGCACTAGCCCGGCTAGGGCACGGGGACCAGCTTGTCGACCTCGCCTTCCAGCGACGTCGCCCGAGACGAAACAGCGGATCGACTGGTTCAGCCCGAACGGAGGGCCCCGATGTTGTTGCCGCCCGACTCGGTGAACCACACGCTGCCCGATGGACGGACCGCGATGCCGGCCGGATAGCTGTTGGGAGTGGGAGTACCAGCGTCGTCGATGGTTCCCTCGATCGTGATGCGCCCGATGCGGCCGGTGAGGTATTCCGTGAACCACAGAGCATTGGGACCTGCCGCGATCCCATCAGGGTCGCTGTTGGGCATGGGGACCGGAAACTCGGTAAGAGCGCCGTCGGTCGTGATCCGGCCGATCATGTTGCGGCCGAATTCGGTGAACCAGAGTGCTCCGTCAGGGCCCGCCGCGATCTCGAAGGGCTCGCTGCCGGCCGCGAGCGGGAACTCGCGGAAGGCTCCATGGATGCTCATGCGCCCGATCCTGTCGCCCATCTCTTCGGTGAACCACAGGGCGTGGTCGGGCCCCTCGGTGATCCCAAGCGGGCTACTGTGCCCTTCCGGGAGGCCGAACTCGGAGATGACTCCCTCGGTCGTGATCCGCCCGATCTTGTTGCCTACGTTCTCCGTGAACCAGAGAGCCCCATCGGGCCCTGTCACGATCCGGTACGGGGAACTCACCGTCGTGGGTATGCGCCAGTCGGTGATGACTCCATCGGTCGTGATCCTCCCGATTCTGTTGCCCGTCCACTCGGTGAACCACATCGCTCCATCAGGTCCA
This sequence comes from Actinomycetota bacterium, assembly GCA_005885025.1. Lineage (GTDB taxonomy): Bacteria > Actinomycetota > UBA4738 > UBA4738 > UBA4738 > AC-52. Next base: position 2,624 of record VAYC01000032.1, read on the forward strand.
GCCTCGATGCCCTCAGGGCTCGCATCGCTCGTCGGCACGGGATACTCGGTGAGCTCGCCCGGCGAGGTGAGCCGGCCGATCTTGTCGTTCTGGAACTCGGTGAACCACATGGTCCCCTGGAGTCCCGACGCGATGTCCTCGGGCACGGAGTTGGCCGAAGGGAGGGGGAACTCTCGCCACCGGATCCTGGCTTGGGCTGAGGGCGTCGTGGCCCCCACCGTGAGGAGGGAGATCACTACCAGGGGAAGTAGCAGGCGGGTTTTTTGCATGGCGCCTCCCTTCAGGTTGGCGGTGGCGTCCGCTCTCAAGGCCTCGGCGGGGGATGTGTCTACACCTTCTCGATGGGGAATGCCAACCAACGGAGTTCTGTCGCTATGGCACGTGGGCGTTCACGTACAGGCCGCCTTCGTCTCTTCCCCTATCCCCAAAACGAATCGGTCCAGCACGGCGCGCAGGCTCTCCATCATCACGGGCTTGGTGAGGAAGTCGTCCATCCCGGCATCGAAGCAGGCTTCTCGGTCGGCCTCCATGGCGTTGGCCGTAACGGCGACGATCGGCACCCTCCGGCCGGTCCCGGCCTCGGTTTCACGGATCCGGCGGGTCGCCTCCATGCCGTCCATCTCGGGCATCCGGCAGTCCATCAGGACCACGGCGTAGGGCGTGGCCGCCACTGCCTCCAGCGCCTGAACGCCGCTGGCGACGGCGGTCGCTTCATGGCCGAGACGCTTGAGTTGCCGCAGTAGCAGGGCCCGGTTGACCTCGTTGTCGTCGACGACCAGGATGGTTCGAACCGTGGCTTCCACGAGCAGGGTATCGGCCTGCGGGAGCACGTCCCTTGAATCAGCCGGTCGGGGGCAGGGTGGTGAGCCGCCGCCCGTTCCCGTCCGTAGTACTGAGGCAGGAAGACAAGTCGGCGGAGCTCCTGGCCGGGTATCGTGACCAGGGTAGACAAGAAAGGCCAAGCCATGACCGGAGAGATCTGGAGTCTTTCGAAGAAGCAGGCGAACTACCGGCCCGCTCCCCGGAAGGACGTCCGGTGTGACGTCTGTCGATTCATGTTCCCTCCGCTGGCGCTCGGCGGGTGCCGCTTGGTTCGAGGGCTGATCCAGGGGTCGGGAACGTGCGACCGCTTCACTCCTCGCCGGGCGACTCCGCCGAAGGCCTGACTTTCAGTCGGCGCACGTCTGCCGAGACGTCGGACCAGGCGGTCTGACCCGTCCCTGTTCGTCGTTCTCCTCAACCTTGGTGTTCGCTCTCCCGATCCCGCTGGCCTGGGCGCTTGGCAGCCTCACCCTCTGGCAGCTCTATCTGGTGGGGTTCGGGACGGGCGTGCTGACCGTCTTCTTCGACATCGCTTGGGCAGCGTACCTGCCCTCGCTCGTGGATCGGTCCCGGTTGCTCGAGGGGAACTCGAGGATGGAGCTCACGCGATCGGGTGCCCAGATGACCGGTCCGATCGTCGCTGGAGAACTGATCCACCTGATCCAGGCACCCGCGGCGATCGTCCTCGACACGCTGTCGTTCGTGGGGTCGGTGATGTTCGTGTCTCGCATCCGAACGGCAGAGCCGCCGATCAGGCGGGAGTCCGGGAGCTCCGCCCGGATGCGCGACGAGGTACGGGAGGGGCTGCGGTACGTGCTGCGGCACGAACTGCTGCTTCCCATCGCCATGACGACGGCTCTTTCGAACCTCTCTCTCGCCATGGGCGGTGCCGTGTACATGATCTACGTGCTGCGCGTGTTGCGCCTGCCGGTGGGGATGGTGAGCATTGTGCTCGGGTTAGGGAACCTCGGATTCTTCATCGGCGCGATGACGCCGAGGAGGATCGCGCGCCGGATCGGCCTGGGGAGAACCATCGTGGCGGCGGCCGCCACGTTCGGGGTTCCCGTGATCTTGGTCTTGATGGCCCCGTCGGGACCGAGGGCCGTGCCGTTCCTCGTGGCGAGCGGCGTCGTCGGCTCGTTCGGTAGCGTGGCCTACGGGATCAACCAGGTCAGCCTGCGGCAGTCGGTGACACCCGACGCCATGCTCGGGAGGATGACGGCGACGATGCGATTCATCGTCATGGGCGTCATGCCCATCGGGTCGCTCGTGGGGGGCGTCCTGGCCACGACCTTCCAGCCGCGGGCCACACTCTGGATCACCGCGGTGATTTCCTCGGTCGCGTTCCTGCCCGTGCTGCTCTCGCGGGTTCCACAGCGAGAGTCCGAAGGTGGTGTGGAGGTCCTGCGGGAACTCGATCGGGAGGCCGCCGCCCCGCTGGCGTTGGTGGCCGAATACTCGAGCGTCTAGCGAAAGCCCTCGGGTTCATCGACCAGGCACTTCGGGCCTGACCGAAAGCTAGAGTCCGTCTGGAGATGGTCGTTCGCTCGACGTCCCTGCGCGCCCGGCTGGGGCTCGTCGCGCTGGTGGCAGGCTACGGCTTCCTCGACCTGGTTGCGGGCGCTCCGAACTCGCCCCTGACTCCCGTCCTTCCCAGAGGCGTCGGTCCCCCCAGGTGGAGCGTCCGGGGAGCGGATTGGCTCGGACTGGACCGCCTCTCCCGCACCGGACTGACGATCGTCTCGCTCCTGATCCTGGCCGCGTTGGTACTTGCTCTCGGCGTCGTGTTCCTCGAAGCGTGGCGAGGCCGCGTTCGACTGGGCGCCGTGCTCGCTGCCGTCGGCGTGTCGCTGGCGCTTGCCGTCGCGGCCCCCGTCCTGCTCTCTCGTGACGTGTACAGCTACGCGGTGTACGGCAGGATCTTCACGCTGCACGGCGCGAACCCGTACCTCGTTCCGCCGTCGGCGTTCCCGTTCGATCCGTTCGTGCAGGTGGCGTCGCGCGAATGGATCCACGCGCCGTCCGTGTACGGTCCGGCATTCACGCTGCTCTCCGCGTCCGTGGCCTGGATCTGGGGCGGTTCCGTGGCCGGCACGCTCCTCGCGTTCAAAGTCATCGCCGCCGCATCGGTGGGGGTCGCGAGCCTGCTGGCGGCGAGGACGGCGGAGACGATCCGGCCGGGGAAGCAAGCCGCGGCCGCGACCGCGATCGGTCTGAACCCCGTCATCGTCGTGCACACGGTGGGCGGCGGTCACAACGACGCCCTGCTGGCGTTGTGCATCGCGGGCGCGCTGATGCTGGCCGTGCGTTCGCAGAGCTCGGCCGACCACCGCCCGAGTAACGGACACTCCACCGGACCGGCCTTCCTGGGCGCTACCACGCTGCTGACCCTGGCGGTCCTGGTCAAGTCGGTGGCGCTGCCGATCCTGCTGCTGTGGTTGTGGCATGTGGTTCGCCGAACGTCTACTGATCGCCGCAATATCGCAGTCGTCACGCACGGCCTCTTGGTCGTGGCGCTGGCCGGGGCGGGGTTCGGCCCCTTCGCCGCCGGCGGCCGGACGTTCCGCGCGCTCCTGTCCGTGGCCTCGCGCCAGGGATGGGCCAGCGGACCCGGGCTGGTCGTTCGCGGAGCACGGGCATTCGGCCGGGCCGTGGGCGGCGGATCTACGGGGGTTGCCCTGGACACGCTCGTGTCGGTGGCGTTCGCTGCGCTCTTCCTCGCCTTGTTCTGGAGGATCCTCACGCGTCCGGTCGCATCCGACCAGCCGGATGCTTGGGGCAGGTCGATGCTGTTGTTCGCTCTTGCTGCGCCTTACTTCCTGCCGTGGTACGCGGCGTGGTTCCTCCCGCTGGTCGTCTTCATGGAAGACGCCACCCTGATGGTCATCGGGATGTCTGCCGCGGGGCTGCTCGCCCTGACCGGCGTGCCTGCCGAACCGGGAACCGCGCCGCACGTGTGGCAAGCCATGATGCTGGGCGTTCATTACGGCGCGGCGCCGCTCATGCTGGGGATGCTGGGCGTAGCGGTTCGACGGACGCTGGCCGGGGCGGGTCGCGAGACCGCGCCCCGCCCCTGCCTGGAGCGCCCCAGGACTACGTCGTCACCTTGAACCGGGACTGCGTCGGCAGGTTGCTGGTCGCTCCCGTCGCCGTGACCGCGTGTGTGCCCCGCGTGGCGCCCCCCGGGATGGTGATGACCTTGGAGATCGATCCGGTCCCGTTCGCGGTGGTCGTTCCGATGACCCTGGCGTCGAACATGATGGTCACGCTCTCATTGGGGGAGAACCCGCGACCCTTCACCGTGGCGGTGCTGCCGGGAGGGCCCGACGATGGCTGAAGCCGGATGCACGGCACCAGCCCGGTCACGGTGGCGGAGTCGGTGGACCCGTTCGAGTAGGAGAACGTGTAGGTCCCGGTGGCGCACGGCGTCCACGAAGCCGAGTAGATGCCGTCCCCCGCAGCGATGTCGGCATTCTTTCCATTGTCGGTGAGCGTGAAGGTCGTGCCGCCCGGGGTGACGGTCACGGTCAGGCCGCCCGCGGGAGCCGCGCACATGATGTTCAGCGCGGAGAGTGGCTGCGTCCCGCCGGTGGCGTTTGGAAGGGGCCGCAGCGGTCCGAACACCGGCACGTTCGAACAGGTCATGGAGCCGTAGGCGTTCATCCGGCGCCCTGTCACGGTGATCCCCTGCATGGACGGCTTCACTTCTCCGCCGGCCAGGATCAGGTTCTTGAGCCCTCTCCAGTCGAGCGAGGGATTGAAGGCCTCGAGGAGGCCGGCCAGCCCGGCCACATGCGGAGCCGCCATGGATGTACCGCTCAGATACGCGAAACCGTCGTCGGGGTTCGAGTACGTGCTGTAGACGGACTGGCCGGGCGCCCCCAGCGACACCGTGTGGAGACCGTAGTTGGAGAAACCGGCCCGACTGTCGTTGTTGTCGGTGGCCGCCACGCCGATCACGTTCGGAAGGCAGTAGTTCGTGGGGTACTTCGGGGTGATGTCGTTGTTCGCGGAGTCGTTCCCGGCCGAGGCCACGTACAGGATGCCGTGCTGCATCTGTCCCTTGATCGCGTCGTACAACGACTGCGAGTAGTCGCAAGCCTCGAGACACCCTCCGTAGGAATTGTTGGTTGACACGATGTTCAGCCCGCGGTCCTTCCAGTCCTGCATGAACTGGAGGCACTCGATGAGGCTGTCGTTGGTTCCGTTTCCGGTGTTGTCGTGGGACTTGCATGGCACGATGGTGACGTGCCAGCTCATCCCCGTGACGCCGATCCCGTTGTTGCCCACCGCCCCCATGGTTCCCGCGGTGTGGGTCCCGTGGCCGAAGTCGTCGTCCGGATCGCTGTCGTGGTTGATCGTGTCGATTCCGTGGCAGTCGTCTACGTAGCCGTCGCCTTCGTCGTCCACCCCCGGCACTCCGTTGCACTCCGGAGCGTTGTTCCAGACGTTGGCGGCGAGATCGGTGTGGACGTGCGGCTGCGTCTGGACGCCGGTGTCGAGCAGGCCCACCGCCACAGTGCTACTGCCGGTGCTGAGGTCCCACGCCTTGACGGCGTCGACGTCGTCGCCTGGAGTGCCACCGAGCTGCCCGGTGTTCTTCCAGCCCCATTGGAGGTTGAAGGAAGGATCGTTCGGGGTGGTGTCGTCGATGTGGGAGACGAAGTCGGGCTCCGCGTACATGACTTCGGGGAGCCGCTGGAAGGCGGCCACGGCCGCGGGAATGTCGAGCGAGCGCGGCAGCTGGAGGAGGCGAAGGTTCGGGACGATGTGGTAGGCGCGGACCGTGGTCGCACCGAGGCTGGCGTTCATGCGATCGATCGCTGAGCCGGACACGTCGCCCTTGAACCGCACCAGCAGCTGTCCCGCCACGTAGGCGTGGGCCCCGCCGGCGATCGGCCGGCCGCCCACAGTCCGGATGGGGGAAGCAGCGGAGGCGGTACTCAAGACCGATGCGACGACCACCGTGGCCGCGAGGCTCAACGCCACCGCGGTCGACCGGCGCCCGAACCCGCCGCGCCGCGCCGCCATCCCCTGAGGCTTGGCTGCGATCCCGTGCATGACCTCTCCCCTCTCTGTGCAGGCATCCGGCCGGTTCTTTCTCGGGCGGCCGTTCACGAAGCCGGCGGGGCCATCCGAGAGCGATTCGACGGAGCACCGTACTCCGGGCGGGCTCGAGCGGGCAAGACCGTGAACCCACCTCGTCCGAGAAGAGTCAGAAGCCATGTCGGTCGGCTGGGCGGCCTCATTCAGAGGGCACGATCGTCACCTCCAGGCTGGCGAAGGCTCGCGCATAGGCCAGACGTTCCTCCTGGTCCGGGGCGACCAGGAGGATCAGCATGGTCGGGGCCGACGCGCCGGCGGCCTCGGCGTCCAACTCGACGCCAGATTTGCCGTGTTGCGATCCGTCCGACGACAGGACCATCAACACCTCAACGGATTCGACCACCATCTCCGTATGAGGCTGGCCCGATCCGAAGGTCGCCAGGATGTCCACCCGATCGCCCGGGATGACCGCCCCGCGGACCAGCGACGTGGGTACGGCGAAGGCCCGGAGTCCCCGCGGCACGAGTGACGCCACCGGGCCTGCCCGTACGCGAGCCAGCCGAGTCTCGGTCACTACCTCTCCTGGGGAGAGCCCCGCGAGGAGAACCCGGCCGGCAGCTTTGGAGATGTCCTCGATCGCGCCCGGCGGAACGTATTGCTGGGGTATGCGGACGAGTCGAAGCTGTGACCCTGCGACCGCAGTGCCCCGGTCGATCGGTTCGGCCGCGACCGCCACGGCCACGGTTGGCCCGACTGGCGGGGCCGAGGCCGCCGCCCGGCTCAGATAACCATGCAGCAGCAGCACCGCGGCCCCCGCCAGAGCGGCGGACGCCGCGAAGTATCCGCGCGACGATCTCGGGCGCCGTTTGCGCACGCAGGCTCCTCTGTGGGAGGTACGCGTCCGTGAGGGAGACGATCCGGTCAGGAGGCATTCAGCGGGGAAACCGGAGCGTTACCCGACGTTACGCTCGCGGTCGTCCCCTGACCATGACAAAGATCACCTCGCGCGAGGAAAGTTCGCCAAGTTCGAGTACGGCGGGATGGTCAGAGAGGGAAAGGCTCTCTCAGGCCTCCAGGCGCGCATTGCGCAGCGCGGTGGCGCAGGAGCAATCGCGAGCCTCCGGCAGTGCGGGGATGACCCTGAACAGGAGTTCTCGGAGCCGGCTGATGTTCTCCTGGAACACCCGCATGACCTCCTCGTGCGTGACGGGTGCCACCTCGCCGGCCACGCCGACGTCGTAGTCGGTGACGAGCGAGATGTTCAGGTAGCACATCTCGAGCTCCCGGGCGAGCGGCACCTCCGGATGCTGGGTCATCCCGATGACCTCCCATCCCCGCTGCGCGTAATCCGCCGACTCGGCCCGCGTCGAGAAGCGGGGCCCCTGGATCACCACCATGGTCCCCCGGTCGTGGAAGGCGAGGTCTTGACCTCGAGCCTCCTGGATGGCGAATTCCCGCATGGTCGGGCAATAAGGGTCGGCGAAGGAGATGTGAGTGGTGACCGGACCGTCATAGAACGTGGACGGCCGCCCGTTCGTCCGGTCCACGAGCTGATCGCAGAACACGAACTGGCCAGGCTCGACCTGAGACTGGAGCGACCCGACCGCGCACGGCCCCAGGATCCGCTCCACACCCAGCTGCTTGAACGCCCAGGCATTGGCCCGGTAGTTGAGCGTGTGGGGTGGGAACTGGTGCTTCACGCCGTGTCGTGGCATGAACGCGACCCGAAGGCCTCCCACGGTCCCGATCGTCACCGGCGCGGAGGGTTCGCCGAAGGGCGTGTCCATCTCCACCTCGGAGACGTCATCGAGGAAGGAGTAGAACCCAGATCCGCCGAAGACACCGATCCGGACGGGGTCGTCCCCGTGCCCCGGGGTCAGGCGGACTCCTTCGTGCTCGAGGCTGCAGGCGTGGTTCCCGAGTCGCCGGCGGCATTCGGGGTCGGCTTGTCCTTGCCGGTTCCCTGGCCGACGGCTCCCTCCTTGGCCGACCCCTCTTTGTCGGTCGCCTTCTTGCCGCCGCCGCCCTCGCCCCGTGCCGCTCCCTCGCGTTCCCTGCCCCTGCGCGAGTCCGTGGCGTAGAAACCCGATCCCTTGAACAGGATGCCGGCAGGGTGAAAGACCTTGCGCAGAGGCCCACCGCAGACGCCGCATTCGGTGAGGGGAGGATCGCTGAAGCGCTGATAGACCTCGACATGGGTGCCGCAGGAACGGCACGCGTACTCGTACGTGGGCATGGAATCGATTATAGGAGCGGCCTCGGAACCCCCCGGACCGTTGGCCCTCCTCCGGGGGACCCGGCCGAAAGGGCCCCCGCCGTTCGTCGGAGGTTAGTCTGCGGCACGCTGGGATAGACTCCCTCTCACTCGCCGAGGAGGGTGATTCCCCATGAAGGTGAAGAAGGCGGTCATCCCCGCTGCCGGCCTGGGGACCCGGTTCCTGCCGGCAACCAAGTCGCAGCCGAAGGAGATGCTGCCGATCGTCGACAAGCCTGCCATCCAGTACGTGGTCGAGCATGCGGTCGGGGCCGGGATCCAGGACATCCTGATCATCACCGGGCGCGGGAAGCGCACCATCGAGGACCACTTCGACCGCTCCTTCGAGCTGGAGTACCGGCTGGAGCAGTCCGGCAAGTACGAGGAGCTGAAGGAGGTCCGGGAGATCTCCGAGATGGCTTCGATCCACTACATCCGGCAGAAGGAGCCATTGGGGCTCGGGGCAGCCATCGGCATGGCGGAGCCGCACGTGAACGGCGAGCCCTTCGCCGTCCTCCTGGGTGACGACATCATTCCGGAGGACAACCTCCTCCGCGAGATGCTGGACGTCTACGATCGCTACGGACGAAGCGTCATCGCCGTCAAGGAGGTCCCCCGATCCGACATCAGCCTGTACGGCTCGGTGGAGCCGGAGTACGTCGAGGACAACCTGGTTCGCGTGGTCCGGATCGTGGAGAAGCCGGCGCCCGAAGAGGCCCCGTCCAATCTTGCTGCCATCGGCTACTACGTCCTCACGCCTGAGATCTTCGACGCCTTGAGAGAGACCACGCCGGACAAGGGCGGTGAGGTCCAGCTGACCGACGCCCTCAACGCGCTTGCCCAGCAGCAGGCCGTGTACGCCTACGTGTTCGAAGGCATCCGGTACGACATCGGGAAGAAGCTCGACTACCTGCGAGCGACGGTGGAGATCGCCATCGACCGCGAGGACATCGGGCCTGAGTTCCGGGCCATACTCGCGGATCTGGTCCAGAGGAAGAAACTCGTGTAGGCATGGCCCGTCCCAGCACCGAACCCTCCGCAGATGACTCCGTTTCCGTAGAGAACGACATGGACAGCGCGCCCCAGGCGGACCAACACGACCACGGCCACGTCCGCGACATGCGGCCGATGGAGGACGTCCGCCGCGAGATCCTGAACCGGATCCACACGCTGGCCCCCATCGAACTCCCCCTCCAGGAGGCGTACGGCTGCGTCCTCGCCGCCGACGTGGCGGCCGAGCTCGACATGCCCGGGTTCTCCTCCTCGGCGATGGACGGGTTCGCCGTCAGGGCGTCGGACGTGGCCTCGGCCACGATGGACGAGCCGGTCACGCTCCGAGTGGTGGGACGGGCGCCGGTAGGCCAGCAGCCCGACACTACCGTCGGAGCCGGGGAGGCGGTTCGGATCGCCACTGGGGCACCCATCCCGGCCGGGGCGGACGCCATCGTGCCCATCGAGCACTCCGTGGCGGAGGGAATCGAAGTTCACATCCTGCGGTCCTTCCCGGAGGGAGCGAACGTGCGGCAGGCGGGCGAGGACGTGCGGGCCGGGCAGAGGCTGGTCCCGCAGGGGCGGCGGCTCGCGTCTCCGGAGCTCGGGATGCTGGCGAGTTCGGGGCACGCCTCGGTGCTGGTGTCACCGCGGGCCCGCGTCGTGGTGATCTCGACCGGCGACGAACTGGTCGAGCCGGGCCGGCCGGTGACCTACGGGAAGGTCCGGGACGCGAACTCCTACACGCTCTACGGCGGCCTGCGGGAGGTCGGGGCCATCCCGTATCTGGCCGGGATCAGCCGCGACGAGCCCGAGGTGCTCAAGGAGGAGGTCCTCGGGTTCGTGGGCCGCGCCGACTGCTTCATCAGCTCGGGGGGCGTCTCCGTGGGAGAGCGCGACGTGGTGAAGAAGGCCTTCTTCCGGCGCGGCGAGATCGACTTCTTCCGAGTGGCCATGCAGCCGGGGATGCCCCAGGGGTTCGGGATGATCGACGAGACCCCGTATTTCGGGTTGCCGGGCAATCCCGTGTCGGTGTTCGTGTCCTTCGAAGTGTTCATCCGGCCGGCCCTGCTCAAGATGATGGGCCGGCATGACATCTTCCGCCCGGAGATCTGGGCGGTCCTGGAAAGCGACATCACCGGGCCGCGCGACAAGGTGATGTACGCGCGGGTTCGCGTGTGGCGGGAGCGAGGGCAATGGAGGGCGGCCAGCACCGGGCCTCCCGGGTCGAACCTGCTGGGAACGGTCACCAAAGCCAACGGGCTGGCCATCATCCCGGTCGGCACCGACACCGCCGAGGCCGGCTCGAGGGTCCGGGTCATGCTGTTCCGGGCCCTCGAGGAGGAGAAGTGAAGCAGCCGGCCCGGGCCGGTGAGGAGCGGTGACCGAGGCCTCCCGCATGGTGGAGGTAGGGGGGAAGCCCGTGACCTCCCGGGAAGCCGTTGCCGAGTGCGTGATCCGCATGGAACCCGGGGCTTGCGCAGCCCTGATCGCCGGCACCCCGAAGGGCGACCCCCTGGAGGCGGCCAGGGTCGCCGGACTGATGGCTGCCAAGCGGACCCCGGACCTCCTGCCCTTCTGCCACCCCGTGGCCCTCACGGGTGCCAGCCTCGTCCTGGAGCCAGACGCGGATGCCGGGACGATCCGGGTCGAGGCCACGGTCAGCGCCAACGACCGAACCGGCGTGGAGATGGAGGCGCTGACGGCCGCAGCCGTCGCAGCGCTGTGTCTCTACGACACTGCCAAGGCCTTCGACCGCTCGGCCGAGATCGGTGGCCTGCATCTGGCGGCCAAATCGGGAGGGAAGAGCGGCGACTACCGCCGCGACAACTGACCCTCAGTCATTTGCCCCAGTCCACCGGCTGTCCACAAGGTTGCCCACCCCTCGCGTGGGAAAAATGCCAAATCCTTGAGGCGCTACATATTGGGTGCTACCGTGTCATCCCAGCCCACATGTTGTGGTCGTACCGGGGATCGACCGCGGGAGGGGCTGGTGCTGAGTTGGCTTTTGCTGGCTGTCCTGGGCATGATCTGGGCCGCATTCCTCCTTCCTTCCTGGCGTCGATCACCGTCGTCCACGGTCGAGGAGTTCGAAGAGAGGCTGAACGTGCTGGCTGAGGCCAACAAGGTTACGGCTGGGCGAT
>VAYC01000269.1 GCA_005885025.1 Actinomycetota bacterium
CTGCCGCCAACGGGGCCATGCTGGCCGCGATCCTGGCCAACGACTTCTCCATCAAGTACGTGGCCGAGAACTCGAGCAGGGCGACCCCCACCTTCTTTAAGGTGCTGTCGCTGTGGTCAGCCGACGAGGGCTCACTCCTCCTCTGGAATCTCATCCTGGCTGGGTTCATCGCCGCCGTGGCCATCCGCTTCCGCCGCCGCCGTCCCGAAACGCTCCCGTGGGCGATGGCGGTCATGTACGGGGTCTCGGCGTTCTACTTGCTGCTCGTGCTCGGGCCGACCTCGCCGTTCGAGCGGCTGTCGGTGTCGCTCGCCGACGGACGAGGCCCGCTTCCCCTCCTCCAGAATCACCCGCTCATGGCCGCGCACCCTCCGTTCCTGTACCTGGGGTTCATCGGATTCACGGTCCCGTTCGCCTTCGCCATGGCGGCGATGATCACTGGGCGGCTGTCCGATGCCTGGATCCGGATCACGCGGCGGTGGACGCTGGCTGCCTGGATCTTTCTCACGGTCGGGCTCGTGCTCGGCGCGCTCTGGTCGTACGGGGTCCTGGGTTGGGGGGGTTACTGGGCGTGGGACCCGGTGGAGAACGTCGCCCTGCTGCCGTGGTTGATGGCCACCGCCTTCCTGCACTCGGTGGTGATCCAGGAACGCCGAGGCATGCTGAAGGTCTGGAACCTCTCCCTGGTCGTGGGAACGTTCGCGCTCACCACGTTCGGGACGTTCCTCACCCGGGGCAGCATCCTGTCCTCGGTTCACGCGTTCGCGCAGTCGTTGGTCGGACCGATGTATCTGGGATTCCTCGTGGTCGTCCTGGTGGCGGGGTTCGGCCTCATCGCCATGCAGTCGTGGCGCCTTCGTTCGGAGGGGCGCTTCGATTCCGCGTTGTCGCGTGAAGCGGCGTTCCTCGGCAACAACCTCGTCCTGTTGGCCGTGACCTTCGTCGTGCTGCTGGGCACCATCTTCCCGTTGGTCGTGGAAGCCCTCACCAACCGGCAGTCCACCGTCGGCGGGCCGTACTTCGTCCAGACCACCGTCCCCCTGTTCCTGCTGCTCCTGTTCCTGATGGGGGTGGGACCGCTCCTGCCCTGGCGCAGGGCGTCGGCCGAACAGATCCGGCGCAAGGTGATGGGCCCGGCGGCGGTCGGTGCGGCCACCGCCGCCGTGCTCGCCGTGGCTGGAATGCGCAACCTGGGAGCCGTCGGCGCATTCGCGCTCGCGTCATTCGTGCTGGCGGCCAACGCTTCCGAGCTATGGCGCGGGGTCCGCGCCTTCGCCCGGGCTACCGGGCGAGGGTTCCTGCCGGCCGCGCCCGAGGCCGTGGCCCGGAACCGCCGACTGTACGGGGGGCTGACCGTTCACATGGGCCTGGCCATCGCAGCCATCGCCATCACCGCCTCCAGCTCCTTCGCCCGGCAGACGGAGGTGAACCTGGCCCGGGGCCAGCAGGCGTCCTTTGCGGGGTACGTCCTGCGCTACGAGGGGCAGCGCGTCCTGCGTCAGCCCCAGCGGCAAGTGTTGGTGGCCGAGGTCAGCGCATCTCGGGACGGGCGTTCCCTCGGACGACTCACCCCATCGCTCAATCTGTATCCGGCAGCAAGCGAACCCATCGGTACGCCGTCGATCCGCTTCGGCGTCCTCAAGGATCTGTACGCGTCGGTCATAGGGTTCGAGGGCGACGGCGGTGAACAGGCCACGTTTCGGTTCTTCCTCAACCCTGGCGTCACGTGGCTGTGGGTGGGAGGTGCGGTCATGGCGTTTGGTGGCCTGATGGCCGCGTGGCCGGCGAAACGGCGCGTCGTGGTCGTGCCACCGCTCGTCCGCGAGCAAGCCCTGGCGGAGGTGAGGTAGATGCAACGCCATCCCTCCACGCTCGAACCGACCCGCCCTCGTCGCCGGAACCGGTGGGTACTGGTGGGGGGTCTGCTCGGTGGGATCGCCTTGCTGACCATGCTGCTCGCGTTCGGCCTCTCGCGCGATCCCACGGTGATCAAGTCGCCCCTGTTGGGCAAGCCTGCGCCCGAGTTCTCGCTGCGTACGCTGGACGGCTCGCGGACCGTGCAGCTGTCCCAGTTCCGAGGTCAGGTCGTGGTCATCAACTTCTGGGCGTCCTGGTGCATCGACTGCCGCGTGGAGCATCCGGCGCTGACGGCGGCATGGGACCGGTACCGCGACCAAGGGGTGGTCCTCCTCGGCATCCCCTTCGGGGACCGCGCGGCCGACTCCAGGACCTACCTGGCAGAGCTCGGAGGAGCCTGGCCGCAACTCGTCGATCCCGGGGAGCGGACGGCGATCGCCTACGGTGTGTACGGCGTGCCCGAGACGTTCGTCATCGGCCCCGACGGACTCGTCGCGTACAAGCGTGTGGGCGGTGTCGTCTACGGGGATCTGATCGACCAGATCGAACGGCTGCTGCCGGGGCAACAGGCATGAGGTCCGGTCGGAGGCTCCCGTGGAGCGCCGCGGCCCTGGCCGGGGTCCTGCTGGTAGCCGCGGGCGCCCTCGCCATGGTGGCGCTACGCGGACCGTCGACGCCCGGCACGATGAACGATCGCGTCCGGGCCGTCGCCTCGATGCTGCGGTGCCCCGTTTGCCAGAACCTCTCCGTCGCGGATTCGCCCTCGCGATTGGCGCAGCAGATGCGCACGACCATCGCCGAGGAGCTCCGGGCCGGGCGAACTCCCGAACAGATCAGGTCCGGGTTCTCGGCCTCGTACGGCGAGTGGATCCTGCTCGCCCCACCCAAGCGCGGCATCGACCTGATCGCGTGGTTGGCGCCCCTGTTCCTCGTGGTCGGCGCTCTGGGGGCGGGTATCGCCGCGGTCCGGCGGTGGACTGCCGGCCACACGGTCGGCCCCCATCGCGACACGGTCGATGTCGCTTCGGCGTCTTCGCTCACGACGGCCGATCGCCGCCTCCTGGAACGGGCGCTCCGGGCCGCGGCGGAGGAGTCCGAATGACCTGGGTGGTGCTTTTGGCATCGGCGGTGCTGGCGGGGGTCGCGGCTGTCGGCGTGCTTCGCCCCTTCGGCGGCGGACACAGAGCCGTGGCTCTGGAACGGCTGGCCGACCCGCTCGACGACGAGCGACGAGGTCTCTTCCGGACGCTTCGTGACCTCGACGAGGAACGTGCCACGGGCCAGCTCACCGACGAGGCCTACCGCGGCCTGCGGGCCGAGACGGAGGCCAGGGCGGTGGCGGTGCTTCGGGCCTTGGAAGCGAGGGACGAGGCGGGCGAGCTGGCTGCCGGTCTGCGCTCCCTGCGATCGTCGGGAAAGGGAAACGGGGACGGCTCGGCAGAGCGGCCGGGAGCCGATCGCCGCCGGGTGTTTCTCGGCGTGCTGGTGGGTACCCTCATCGTGGCCGCGGTGGTCCCCGTCCTCGCGCGCGCGATCGGGAACCGCACCGGAGGGCAACCGATCACCGGCGACTCAGTCGGCGCAGGGCCGCTCTCGTTCTTCGAGCAGCGCGTGGCCCAACATCCGAACGATGTCGCGGCTCGGCTCGATCTCGCCCAGCGGTA
>VAYC01000283.1 GCA_005885025.1 Actinomycetota bacterium
CGATCGTCAGAAGGCCGGAACTGGGTTGGATCGGCGGCGCCGGGAATGATGTGGAGTCGAGACTCCGGCACGTCGTGGGTGATGAGCACGCGTCGCTTTATGAATTCGCTCAGCACCGCAATCCGTCCACACCGCCGCATGACAGCCCGCTCGCACCATCGGCGGAGCTGCGCGTTGAAGGCGCGTCGCATGCGTTCCAACGCGGTCCTCCCAGGTCTCGTCCGGGACAGGTACTCCTCGTGCGCCAGAGAATTGCACATGAAGACCCAGCCGTTGGCCTCGCGTCTCCGCCTGAGGACGGGGCCCAGCCCCGCAAGGGCCTGGTGGATGACCACCCCATCCGGTGTCATCGCGGAGCTGGCCCAATCATAGGCCTGGAGTGAGCGGACGATGGATGACAGCACGAACGCCGGCTCATTCCGTCGCGAGGCGACATACCGATGCTCCACAATGCCGTCGACCGAGACCTGGGGACGGCGCCACTACACTCACCTGGTGTCCCCGTCGCCGCAATCCGAGCGCTTGCTCCCGCAGGATACGCTCGGCGCCTCCGATCACTCTCGCGGCCGACACTTCTGCTAGCAAGAGCACACGCATGGGCGTCTACAAAACGGCCTGATCCAGCTGACGCTGCCAGAGCTCAAGGACCAGCAAGGCGTAGATCTGATCGGCGAAGTTTCGCGCCCCGGTCTCGTGCTCGTGCACCAACCAGCGCACGTACTCCGGTCTGACATAGCCACGTCGTCGCACCGTCTCGTCGGACAGCAGGTCGTGGACCATCTCGCGCAAGTCCTCGCGGAGCCAGCGAGCAAGCGGCACTCGGAAGCCGTACTTGGCCCGATTCAGTATCGTGGAGGGGAGCAGACCACGGAGCGCCTTGCGCATGAATCCCTTTAATGTCCCCCCCGCCAGTCGAGTGGAGGCCGGGAGCGCCAGCGCGAAGGAGAGCAACTCATGGTCGCAGAACGGCACCCGCAGTTCGAGTGAGTGGGCCATGCTGAGCCGATCGCCCATCCGCAGGAGATCATCGGGAAGGTAGGTTTGCAGATCCAGACCCATGGCCCGGTCTGCGGGGTCCTCCGACGGCCATCGGGTGAAGACCGACCGGTACTCGTCGCTGGTCGCCAATGGGCCGGCTTGTGCCAACCATTCGGGCGTGAAGGCCGATGCGCCCCACTCCGGCGGCAGGGAGGAGATCCACCGCACGTATTGCTCCGACAGGGAGCGATGGCCATCGGACAAAAACCGCTTGAGCCGACCGATCTGGTTCCGGCTTCCGTCGCCCTCGGGAAGCTTCGAGGCGAGGTGAGTGGCCACCCACGCGCGGAGGGTCTCGGGCGCGCGCGCGTAACGCGCGGCCGCGCGAATGCCGAGGTAGCGGGGGTACCCTCCGAACAACTCATCCCCGCCGATTCCTGACAGTGCCACCGTGACTGAACGGCGCGCGACTTCCGACACCAGATAGGTCGGGATCGCCGAAGAGTCCGCGAACGGTTCGCCCATCGACGCCACGATGCGAGGCAGCAGCTTGACCGCATCGGGACGGAGCCGTTCCTCGGTGTGCTCGGTGCCGAAGTGGCGTGCCAGGACGCGGGCCGCATCCAGTTCGTTGTAGGATCGATCGGCGTGTGCCTCGTACCCGATGGTGAACGTGCGGATCGAGCCATTGGTCGCCCGGCGCATCATCGCGAGTATCGCTCCGGAATCCAGCCCGCCGGACAGCAACAGCCCTAACGGGACGTCGCTCACGAGATGGGCGCGGACCGTCTCGAAGAGGAGGTCGAGGAACGGGGTCGGGGCGTCGGTGGCATCCAGGCTCGACCGCCGCGTCAGGGACTGTTCCGGGCGGAAATACCGCCGCGTCTCGATCTTCCCGTTTACGATTTTCAGCAATTCGCCGGGGAGCAGTTGCTGGACGTCTTCAAACACCGTGCCGGGGCCGGGCACGTACAGGAGCGTGAGGTATTGCGCCAAGGCTGCGGGACGAAGGGCGGGGGGAGGGCACGCCGCCAGTAGGGCCGGCAATTCGGATGCAAAGACCACCCCACCCTCCCCTTCCGGCCGGCCGGCCCGCACCGTGTAATAGAGCGGCTTGATACCCAATCGATCCCGGACGAGCAACAGCGTCTGTCGCTCGCGGTCCCAGAGCGCATAGGCGAACATCCCGCGCAGCCGGTGGACACCGTTCTCGCCCTCCTGCTCATAGAGGTGCACCAAGACCTCGGTGTCGCAGTTCGAGACGAGCGATGCCCTTTCTTGATGAGCTCATCCCGAAGTTCTCGATAGTTGTAAATCTCCCCGTTCATGACCACCCAGATGGTGCCGGTCTCGTTGGTGATGGGCTGATGTCCGCCGGCGGGATCGATCACACGCAAGCGTCGCGCGCCCAGCGTGATGCCTGGTTCCAGGTGGCGACCCTCCTCGTCAGGCCCTCGGTGCTCCAGCCGACGCATCATCCGGTCAAGCACGGCCGCATCGCCTGGCCCGGCAAACCCGCAGATCCCACACATGGGTCGTCAGCCTCCCCCGCCGTCGCGGCTCGTTGGGGATCCCACTTTCCTGGCCATGACCTCGATGGAGAAGCCCCAGGCTTTGCGATCAAGGCCCCACATCCCCAGGAGCCGATAGGTCAACGAGTCCGTCGCTTTCACGGTCGCTTTCAGCGACTGCACGAACAGAGAAGCCCACCCACTCGATCGTCCGTAGGAATCTCGCTGGCTCGG
This sequence comes from Actinomycetota bacterium, assembly GCA_005885025.1. Classification (GTDB taxonomy): domain Bacteria; phylum Actinomycetota; class UBA4738; order UBA4738; family UBA4738; genus AC-52. Next base: position 2,724 of record VAYC01000283.1, read on the forward strand.
CGGAGCGGTGCGCACGGCGAGGATGTCGAATCCCAGGCGGGGCAGGTGGTACAAGAATGCGTTACGGCTGAACCCGAACAAGTGGGTCACGGCCAGATGGTTCAACCGCACCGCCGACAGAAGCTGCTTCAGCCTGGCGTGGACCGGCCCGTTCGGGACTCGGAGATACAGCAGTCCGCCCGGTCTGAGTACGCGCCAGGCTTCCCGAAGGGCGCGGAAGGGATCCCAGAGGTGGTCCAGCACGTTAATGAAGGTGACCGCATCGGCCGTCTCATCTGCCAGCGGGCACGGCGGCCAGGGCGCGGGGTAGGCCTCTAAGCCCATGGCTCGTGCACGCGCGATAGCGGACTCGGAAGGATCGAAGCCGATCCCCTTCCACCCTCGCTCCCGGCATCGCGCCAGCAACTGCCCGGCCCCGCAGCCGACATCCACCAAGATTCCGGGATGCGGGGAGAGACGATGCAACCAGGCCAGCGCATGCGCCTGGACATTCTCTCGGGACATCCCCACCTGCTCGTCTCCGTACTGAGCCCAGTACTCGTCTCGGTACCAGGTGATCAGTTCCGCTTGCGGCGGCAGGTGGTCTCTGGCCAGCAGCCCGCACCGCTGGCAGCGCAGTACCTGCTTCCACGTGCCTCGCTGCAGCACCGATGCCGGCGCGCCCCCGCAGGGACAGGTCAGAAGGTCGGACCCTTGCTCAGAGGTCGTGGGCACAGGTCTCAATAGCGGCATGACCATTCCACAAAACACTACGGGGAATCGGAACGAAGGTCAAGAATTCGATCTTTTCGGAGATGGCCTCTCGCCGACCTCACGGAACAGCTCGAGCACCCGTGTGGCAAACCATGTCAGACCCCCTCCTTCGGCCGCACCCACTGGCGGAGAAACCCCGCCGCGTACGCGATCTGGCACAGGAACCAGATGGGCTTGCCCGTCGCCAGCGCCTGCGTCAATCGAACCGGAAACCGCAGCAACCGTTGCGAGCGAGGGACCCGTGGCCGGAACGGGCCGTGGGCGGCTGGCGTCTCGATTGCCCACTCTGGGTGGTGCCGGTTGACGTAGGCCGACGCCATGCCGTTGCGGAAGAACTGGGCCAGCAGTTTGCGGAGAGTCGGCGGCGGCCAATGCGAATAGTCGGCCCCCGGCACCACGACGATCCGGTAGCCCAGCTGGCGGATCGTCTCCCGCAAATAGGG
>VAYC01000284.1 GCA_005885025.1 Actinomycetota bacterium
GTTCGATCGGGAGGACATCCACCGGCTGGCCTCGCTGATCGATGACATCCTGGACGGGATCGAGGCCGTGGCCGATCTGCTGGTCCTTCACCAGATCGAGCAGCCCCTGCCGGAGATGCGGCAGCAAGCCGAGGTTCTGGCCAGTGCCGCCGACCAGACCTACCAGGCGATGGCCGGACTACGCAGCTTCTCCGGCCTCGATCAGTACTGGGTCGAGATCAATCGGCTGGAGAACGAGGGAGACCGGATCTACCGCAAGACCGTTGCCCGGCTCTTCTCGGGAGATTTCAAGGCCATGGACGTCCTCAAGTGGAAGGATCTGGTGGACCAGCTCGAGTCGGCCATCGACAAGTCAGAGGACGTCGCGAATACCCTGGAATCGATCGTGCTCAAGCATGCATAGATGAGGACCGAGGCAACGCTCGCTCGATGACCCTCGGTCTCGTCCTCGTCATCCTCGTTGCTCTGGTGTTCGACTTCTTCAATGGCTTCCACGACGCAGCCAATTCGATCGCCACCGTGGTCTCCACCCGCGTGCTGACCCCGACCCTGGCGGTGGTGTGGGCGGCGTTCTTCAACTTCGTGGCGTTCCTGCTCTTCGGCACGAAGGTCGCCGCCACCATCGCGAAGGGGGTGGTCCAGCCGAGTGTCCTTACCACTTCCGTGATCTTCGCCGGTCTGGTTGGGGCCATCGTCTGGGACGTCATCACCTGGTACTTCGGCCTTCCGACCTCATCGTCCCATGCCCTCATCGGCGGCATGGGCGGGGCCGCGGTGGCCAAGGCGGGGTGGGGGTCGCTGATCGCCGACGGATTCCGGAAGATCGCTGTGTTCATCGTGCTCTCTCCGATCCTCGGCTTGTTCCTCGGGTTCACCATCCTGGTGGGCGTGATGTGGCTGTTCCACCGCTCCCGTCGTGTGGACCGGCTGAACAAGGGATTCCGGCGTATGCAGCTCGTGTCGGCGGCCGCCTTCAGCCTCGGTCACGGCGCCAACGACGCGCAGAAGACCATGGGGGTGATCCTGGCTCTGCTGATCGGGGCGAAGCTCAAGCCGGCTACGGCCGGTGTTCCGCTATGGGTGGTCCTGTCGGCGCACGCCGCCATCGGGCTGGGCACACTGTCCGGAGGGTGGCGGATCGTGCACACCATGGGGTCGAAGATCACCAAGCTCCAGCCGGTGAGTGGGATGAGTGCGGAGACCGCCGCGGCGGCCACGTTGTTCTTCACGGCCCACGCCGGGATCCCGGTGTCGACCACCCACACCATCACCGGGGCCATCGTGGGCGTCGGTTCGACGCAGCGCTTGTCCGCGGTTCGTTGGGGCGTAGCGGGGCGGGTCGTGTGGGCGTGGCTCCTGACCATCCCGGGATCATTCGCCGTGGCCTGGCTGGCCTACCTCCCCTTCAAGCTGCGATGAGCAGCGGAGCGCCGCACGAAGGTGAGCGGAGAGGCAGGCGTGTGCGAGGGCGTCGTCCGCTCGGGCGAAGGGCGGTGTTCTTCTGGGTGGCGACGCTCGTGTGTGTGGCGATGGTTCCTGCGATGCCGCCCGAGCTGCGGTGGGTGGCTTGGGCCACTGCCGGGATCGGATTCTTCTGGGCGGTTCTGCTGTCGCTCGAGGACCTGCTCGGGCCAGGTGAACCGCCTGCCTTTCGCTTCCCGCCGGTGGTCCCCGAGATGCCGTTCCCGCCTCCACCTCCGCCAGGCGGGCCCCGCGACTAGCCTGGAGTCGTGAGCGCCGCGGGCCGTCCCGTTCGTCCCGGCAACTACGCGCAGCAGGCCCGGACGTATGACTACACGCGCGGCGCCAGTCCGACCGTCGTTCGAACCGTGGCGAAGTATCTCGGGACTCCGGGTGGGCTCCTCCTCGACATTGCCGGCGGGACCGGCAACTACGCGCAGGTCTTCCAAGCCCGCGGCTTCAGGGTCGTGGTGGTGGATGCGTCCGTCGACATGCTCCGGCGATCGGTCCCGAAGGTGGGTTCGGGGCGTCAGGTGGCTGCAGACGCCATGGAGCTTCCGTTCCGCGACCAAGCGTTCGATTGCGCCATGTTGGTGCACGGACTGCACTTGATCCCGGAGCCGTCTCGCGCATTGGAGGAGGTGCGCCGTCTGGTGCGGGCCGGTCCGGCGATCGTGATGGATCCGACCAGCGACAACGTGCCGCTGTTCGTGCATGAGTACTTCGGCATCAAGCCGTCGGCTGCGAGCCGGCCGTCGACCGCGCAGCTCGTGGCGATGCTTCAATCAGCGGGGTTCGGACGAGTGGACCATGAGCTCGTGATCTACACCGATTCGGTGGATGGCTCCTTGCACGCCCTCCACACCAGCGCCCTGCACCTGGCGGGGCCGGCCTACCTCCGGAACACTTCCTTCTGGATGGGCCTGGACGATGACACCCGGCGGGCCGGTCTGGCCGCGCTGGCGCGCGACCTCCGATCGGGCCTGCTGGAGGAGAGGGTCGGGGCCCACTTCGCGCAGGCGGCGGTGCAGGGGCACGAGACGGTCTTCGCTGCTTGGCCTTGACCGGGGGGACAAGTCCCGGCCGGAGGGTATATTCGAGGCGTTGGGCTCCGAGGAGGCACTCATGGCACAGGACCTGGACCAGTCGACCGCCAGCCAGCGCGAGGACGTCATGCCGCTGCTCGGTATCGACCACGTCGAGTACTACGTCGGCAACGCACGCCAGGCCGCCTACTACTATTCGAAAGCCTTC
>VAYC01000285.1 GCA_005885025.1 Actinomycetota bacterium
CCGAATACGCCATGCGGGCCCTGATCGAGCTCGCCTTGCGCCGCCTCGCGGATGGCGACGCGCTGGTCCCCGCTCGGACCCTGGCGGAGTCCCAGCGCATTCCACTTCGGTTCCTCGAGCAGCAGCTGGGAGCCCTGCACAAGGCCGGGTTGGTGGAGAGCTTCCGCGGAGCGGGAGGGGGGTGTCGACTGGCCCGGGATCCCGCCGGGATCCGGGTTGCGGATATCGTCGACGCCATCGAGGGTCAGACCTACCCCATGCATTGCCTGGACGTGGAGGACCACACGTGTTTCGCGGACTCGCATTGCGGCCTCCAGGAGCTGTGGGGCGACGTGGACCACGCCGTGCGGCAGGTCTTGGAGACGACGACGCTGGGGGACCTCGCCGAGCGCCACCGCCGGCGAATCGAGCCGCCGGTGTGGACCCCGAGCGAGCTGCTGCGCCCGCGCCCCTAGACCACACATGCTGGTCCGCCGCGAGGGCTCGCGGCGGACGCTCTCCCGAACCGTTTCCCTAAGAAGCCTTACCGAGGATGCGCATGACGGTCGTGCCGCACACGGGGCACTTGCCCTTTGCGGCCCTCCGGCCGTTCTTCAGGGTCGTCTCTTCGCCCTCGAACTCTCGCTTGGCCTTGCACTTCACGCAATAAGCCTCGTACGTCGCCAATCCATTCACCTCCTCCGAGTCCTCGGGGGCCCGCACCTGCGCGCGCCCTCAGACAGTCTTCGAGGCCGCGCCATCGGGCGGCCTCGCCAGGGATTCTCCGGGCAGGATGCAACGAGTTCAAGCACCCCGGGTCTGGCTCCCCCCTGACGCCTTCTCTACCAGGTAGTTTCCCAGGAAAAGAGCGTCCATCCCAGTGTGTGAGAAGTCGGCAATGGCCTCCTCCGGGCGGTGCACGATGGGCTCGCCCCGAAGGTTGAAGGACGTGTTGAGGACCACGGCCACACCCGTCCGGCGCTCGAACTCCTCGATCAGTCGATGGAAGAAGGGGTTCTCCGGCCCCACCGACTGGAGTCGGCCGGTCCCGTCGACGTGGCTGACGGCGGGGATGACCGGCTGCTTGTCCGCCCTGATTGGCAACACCAGCAGCATGAAGGGGTTCGATGAGTAGTCCGTGAAGTATTCGGCGCCCTTTTCGTCCAGGACGCTCGGCGCGAAAGGCCGGAAGCCTTCCCGATGCTTCACTCGCTCGTTGACGATGTCCTTCATCTCCGCCTTCCGAGGGTCGGCGAGGATCGACCGAGCCCCCAGCGCGCGAGGGCCCACTTCGGCCCGGCCCTGGAACCACCCCACGATCTTCGAATCGGCCAAGAGGTCGGCGGCCTCCGCGGCGGGGTCGGTTACCTCCCGGAACGCAACCCCGGCCGCTTGGAGCGCCTCCTTGTAGTCGCCATCCGAGTAGGAGGGGCCGAAGAACGCGTGTTCCATGCGCCATTCTCTCGGATTGCCAAGCCCGTGATGCCATACGTACAGGGCTGCGCCGAGTGAATTCCCCGCGTCGCCCGCCGCGGGCTGAATGAAGATCCGCTCGAAGTCGGTCTCTCGCAGCAGCCGCCCGTTCATCACCGAGTTCAGGGCAACACCCCCGGCCAGCACGAGGTTGCTTGAGGCGGTCTCCTCGTGAAGGGCCCGGGCCATGTGCAGGCCGGTCTCCTCGGCGAGGAGCTGTACACCGAAGGCCACGTCCTTGTGGTGAGGAAGGATCTCCGACTCCGGGACCCGCGGCCGCCCGTAACGCTTCAGGAAACGGGGGGACAGAGGGCCGGCCTCGACCTGATAGCGAAACCAACCCAGGTCCACCCGGAACAACCCGTCGGGTCGAAGCCTCACCATGCTCCGGAACTCGGGGGCGTACCGGTGCGAGCCGTAGGGGGCCAGCCCCATGACCTTCCCCTCGTCGGCGTTGGGATGGAATCCCAACCAGCCGGTGATCGCTGTGTAGATCTCCCCGAGCGAGTGAGGATTGCGAAGCTCCCTGATCGTCTCCAGTCGGTTCCCCCTGCCGCGACCGAGGGTGGTGGAGATGAAATCGCCGCCCCGGTCGACCGTGAGCACCGCCGCCTCGTCGAACCCGCTGGCGAAGAAGCCGCTGGCGGCGTGGGCGTCGTGGTGGCCGACGTTCGCGACTTTCCCCTTGAACCCGTATCGGCGGACGAACCGCTCCTGCTTCCGCCACAAGCTCCAGTCGATGTAGGCCTGGGCGGCCAGACGCTTGGTCGATCGCGGCATCCGCTTGAGGGCATCGGCCGCCCCGCGACGAAAGTCCGTGCCCGCCCGGTGGGCGAAGGCCACCACCTCCACCTCGTCGATCGTGATTCCTCCCGTTCGCAGACAGAACTCGATGGCCTGGTCGGGGAAGGCCTTCGTGTGTTTCTCGCGGTTGAAGCGCTCCTCCTCCCCGAACGCCACCGGCACGCCGTCCATCAGCAGCGCCGCCGCCGTGTCGTGGGCGAAGCAGTTGATCCCCAGGATGTTCACGAGCGCATATGTTCCTTGCCCGGCGGCGATTCAACAACCCTGGCCGGGGCTGCCGGGTTCGTGGTTACGAGCGGCGGCGCATGGAGGTGGCGATCGCGCCGGCGGCCGG
>VAYC01000289.1 GCA_005885025.1 Actinomycetota bacterium
GTCATGGCGGGGGAGTTCGCGCAAATGCCGCGCACCGGCGACACCGTCTACGGGTTCGCCGCGGGCCTGTACCCGACCGAGTACCCCGCGCTGCCCGACCCGAAGGACGAAGCCACCGCCATGCCGGCCAAGCGGAAGCCGCCACCGGCGAAACGCAAGCCTCGGCCGGCACAGCGCAAGCCGTAGGGCTTCTCAAGCGCCGATGCCGATCGGGGTCTTCCTCCGGAACAGCCTGGTGCAGTCGGCGTCGGACACCGTCGCTTGATCTATCGTGAGGCTGGTCGGGTTTCGAAGTTCGGCCTTGACGGCTTCGACGGCCAAGAGGATGGGGAGCTCGACGTCCTTGACCATGTCGAGCGGGCCTTGGGCCACGAGGGTCGCGAGCTGGGCTTGCACCCGCAACAACGCCGACCGCGCTGACACCAATCCACGGATCACATCGCTTTGGAGGGTCCCGCCGTTCGGGGGCGTCGGAACCCCTACCGCCTGAACGTGCGCCAGCATCCGATCCGTGAGGCCAAGGACATACTTGAGGTACCCGGTCGCGCCTTCCAGGGATGGTGCCTCGGTAACAAGTGATGACGCTGCCACCTCGATGGAGTTCTTCCATTCCAGCAGGGCGTTGCACACGACCGAGACATAGCTCTGCGGGCTCGGCGACGGTCGATTCAGAGTCCTGGGCGATGAGTTCTTGCCGTCGCAGGCAGCTCCCAGGAGCATCAGCGAGAGAACGACGATCCCGAGCCGGGGGAGCTGCTTCATGACGGACTGATTCGCCAGACGTCGCCGAGGGCGCGGTTCGACAACCAGACGGAACCGAACCCGACGCTGAGGCAGTCGCCACCCTCGCCTACGACCTGCTCGGTGACCGTCCCCGAGGCGGCATCGATGCGCGTGAGGGGCGCACCCGGGAGGGACACCCACGCCGCGCCGAGACCTGCTGCGATGCATCCGCCATCACCAAACAACTGGGCGTTGATCGTGGCAACAATGGTGGCGGTGGCCGGGTCGATGCGCGAAACTGTCCCGTCCCCCTGATTGAGCACCCAGATCGATCCAGCGCCGGCGGCCAGGAACCTTGGCCCAGCACCCACATCGATGGTCGCATCCGTCTTGTTCCGCGCTGGATCGACCCTGGCCACGGTGCCCGTGTCATAGCTCGTGACCCAGACCGACCCGAATCCGACTACGGCCGACGTCGAGCCCGCCGCAACTGACACCTTGGCGACGACCCTGTTCGAGGAGGGGTCGATCCTCGACAGAACCTTGTCCGCGGTCACGACCCAGACGCCCCCAGCCCCTGCAGCGATGAGTCCCTCCCCTTCGCCGAAGATGTGGGCATGGATCCGCGCCACCACCCTGTTCGTCCTGGCGTCGATGCGGGTCACGAGCTGCGCCGCACAACCGGGAGCCCACACGGATCCGAAGCCGGCAGCCAGCCCGTCGCAGGGGTCGTTCACGGGGATCGTTACGATCACTCGACTGGTGCGCGGATCGATTCGCTGGATCGAATTCTTCGGGGAGTTCGACACCCAGACCGAGCCATACCCGGCAACCTGCCAGTCCGGAGCGAGGGGCCCTCCCACCTCGATCTCGGCGATCACCCTGGGACGAAGCGACTCGATCGGATGTCGTACCGCGGAGAGTGGGTTCGCGAGAGTGGTTGTTGGGGAGACGATTCGTGCCGAAGTCGCCACGCTCTTTGGCTGTTGAGGCCCCGGGCGGGCCCCTGTGCATGCGGCAAGAGTCACCGCCAGCGACAGAGGAATCGCGAAGGTGGTCTTCATGTCTCCCACCACCTGAGCACCCGCATCGCCCGGAGGGTCACCCATCGAGAGGGCTGACCCGGGGCGTCGTCGATGTCGAACCACACCCGCCCCGGCGGGCTCCAGTCCAGCGGCCAGGCGCCGTCCGGCAGGCGCCGAGAGCGAACGTGGTCGATCGCGTCCCCGAGCCGAGGGTCGGGGGCAGCGCCCGTCAGGGCCGCGGCCGAGCCAAAGTAGTCCAGCCCCCGGAGCACGTCGTAGCGCCATCGATTCGGGTGCGCGAAGAGCAGAAATCGCTCGTCGGCCGGCTCACCCGTGCTGAGACGGCGAAAGAGCGCCCGCTCCAGCAGATACTCCTCGCCCGAGCGTCGCGCCGCCCGCGATTCGGAGGTACCAGCGGTGGCCCGCTCGTACTCCAGGAGCCCCTCGAGCACGTTGATCGTCGTGCCGAACGACGATCGGACCGAGCCGATCTCGGTCTCGCAGTTCCAGCCACCGTCGTCGAGACGCTCCTTCACCAACCGCTCGACGATCGGGGACACGTCGACGCCGAAGTAGGAGCCGTTGGCGACGACCGAGCCGTTGATGCAGGGCTCGACCTCGCCCTCCCAGTACGGCTGGCCGCCCTCTTCCCAGCTCGCGTTGGCGCCGATGAGCTTTACGGCACGCTGGGCCCGCTCCGACGACGGGTCGAGCCCGAATTCCCGCAGCAGCGAGAGCGAGTGCGACGTGGCTGTCCACGGCTGGCTAGCCATGCGGCCGTCAGGCCCCCGCTGCGCCTCCGGTCCCCTCCAGTCGAAGTCCGCGGGGAAGTGCGCACCGCCGGCCCATTGCCCGTCCTCGTCCTCGAGCGCGAGGAGCAGGGCCCCCCACCCCTCCGTCTCCACCTTGGCCCGCTCCGCCGCCCAGTCTGAGTGCGGAGCGTCGAGCAAGTCGCGCATGACCTGCCAGCGGATCGCTGGGTCGGAATGCTCCGGGTCGAGAAGCCAATCGATCACGGCGGCGCGGTCGGCCATGCGGCGAGCGTATCAGCGTCCCGAGCCTTGCCGTTTCTTGAATCGCTGATCCCTCAAGCTCATCACCCGGTACGCCGAGATTGAGGTCACTCGGAAGTGAAAGGAGCAGGGAATCGCGGCCAAGCAAGGCGCGAGAGCGCAAGTTGGACGCGGCCTGTTGGTGGCCGGGGTAATCCTCGCGCTCCCGGGCGCCGTGCAGATGGCCCAAGGAGCAGTGGGGGCGGGGCTGGCCCTGGAACTGATCCCCGCGGCGCTCATCATCGGCGGACTCCGCCTGAAGAAGTCGGGGGAACGGGCACGAGTCTAGGGCGAATTGGCCAATCATCGGCCGTAGCCGAGCATCAGGAAATCGCGGCGTCGAGTTCTTGCAGCAGTCTGTAGGCGGCTCGCTCAACCTCCTTGTGCCGCCACTCCGCGGCGCGGTACAGGCACGCGATCAAGCCGCTTCGGTGAA
>VAYC01000033.1 GCA_005885025.1 Actinomycetota bacterium
AGACCCGACCGTCGTCCTCGATGTCGATGTCGGCGCCGGTCAGCGCGATGATCTCGTTGATCCGCTTGCCCTTCGGCCCGATGACCTCGCCGATCTTGTCCACGGGGATCTGCTTCATGACCACGCGGGGCGCCTTCTGCGAGAGCTCGCTGCGCGGCCCGGCGATGGTCCTGGACATGACGTCCAGGATGTGGAGACGAGCGTCCTTCGCCTGCTTGAGCGCCCCGGCCAGCACCTCCGCCGGCAAGCCGCTCACCTTGGTGTCGAGCTGGAGGGCCGTGACGAAGTCCCGGGTCCCGGCGACCTTGAAGTCCATGTCGCCCAGGGCGTCTTCCGCTCCCAGGATGTCCGTCAGCGTCACGAACTCGCCCGCCTCCGCGATCAGGCCCATGGCGATCCCGGCCACGGGCGCCTTGATGGGAACGCCGGCGTCCATCAGCGAGAGCGTCGATGCGCACACGCTGGCCATCGACGTCGATCCATTCGACTCGAGGACGTCGGAGACGAGCCGAAGCGTGTAGGGGAACTCGTCCTCGGCGGGGACCACCGGGACGAGGGCCCGCTCGGCGAGCGCCCCGTGGCCGATCTCCCGCCGCCTCGGGCTCCCGATGCGGCCAACCTCGCCCGTGGAGAACGGCGGGAAGTTGTAGTGGTGGATATAGCGCTTGGACTCTTCGGGGTCGAGCGTGTCGATCATCTGGGTCATGCGCAGCATCCCCAGGGTGCTGACGTTGAGGACCTGCGTCTCTCCCCGCTGGAACAGCCCGGATCCATGGGCCCGCGGCACCAGACCTACCTCACAGGAGATGGACCGGATCTCCTCCGTCTTGCGACCGTCGAGCCGGACCCCGTCCTCCAGGATCCGCTTGCGCATGGTTCGCTTCTCGAGCTCTTTGAAGGCCGGCGAGATCTGGCTCGCCAGCGCGGCGTACTCGTCTCCCCAAGCTGCCGCGAGGTACTCCTTCAGCTCCTTCTTCAGAGCGGACAGGTTCGCCTCGCGCTCGCCCTTCGCCTGGACGAGGGCGTCCGCCAGCCGTGGACCGGCGAACTCCTCCACGGCCCGGTACACGTCCTCCACGAAGGCGGGCGCGGGCTCGAACTCCTGAGGATTGGCACCGGCTTTGGCCACGATGTCCCGCTGGAACTCGATGAGCTCCGCGATGGGGCCCTTGGCGAACTCCAGGCCTTCCGCCAGGATCTCTTCGGTCGGCGAGGTCTCACCGTCCTGGATGCGCCCCCAGGCTCCCTCGGGCGCCTCGCCCTCCACCATCAGGATGTCCACCGAGCCGTGCTCGTTCAGCCGCCCGGCCACGACCATGTCGAAGGTCGCCAGGTCCAGCTCCTGATAGGTGGGGTTGGTCTTCCACTGCCCGCCGATCAACCCGAGGCGCACGGCCCCGATGGGGCCGTCGAAGGGCAGCCCGGCCAGGCACACGGGAAAGCTGGCGTTGGCCTGGTCCACGGAGAGGACTGTGATGACGACCTGGACCTCGTTGCGGAAGTCTGGCGCGAAGGTGGGGCGAAGGGGGCGATCGGTCAGCCGCGCGGTGAGCGTGGCGGTCTCTGAGGGACGCCCCTCGCGCCGGAAGAAGCCCCCAGGGATCTTGCCGGCCGCGTACATCCGCTCTTCGACGTCGACCGTGAGTGGGAAGAAGTCGATGCCCTCACGGGGAGCGGCGGTCGTACACGTGGCCAGGACCTGGGTCTCGCCCAAGGTGACCACGCACGAGCCGTCCGCCTGCTTTGCGAGCTTGCCGGTCTCGGCCATCAGGTTCGTTCCACCGATGGTCTTGCTGGAACTGATCATGTGCTGCCTCCTCGAACGCGGGAGCCGCAGTGGCGCGGCTCGGATTCTTCCGTTCGAGGAGCCCCGTCGAGGTTCTGGAGTTCCGGCCAGTTCTCAGTGGTGGGCCTCGGGTGGCTCACGCCGTCCTGGGGTCCGCAACTGATAACTGACCGCGCCTCGCCTGGGGCTCCCCTGCGATCCTGCGGTTCCTGCCTCTGGTCTGCCTCCCTCTCGATGCAAAACGGGCGGCTCCTCCGAGCCGCCCTCGCCTTTCCCCTACCGCCTCAGTCCGAGGCGCTGGATCAGGGTTCGATACCGCTCCACATCCTCGCGCCTCAGGTACTCCAGCAGCCGCCGGCGCCTCCCGACCATCTGGAGCAGGCCGCGCCGCGAATGGTGGTCCTTTTGGTGAGTCTTGAGGTGTTCGGTCAGGTCGTCGATGTGCCTGGTCAACAGGGCGATCTGGACCTCGGGCGAGCCTGTATCGGTCTCGGCCCGCCGAAAGTCGCTGATCAGCGCGGATTTCTGCTCTTTCAGAAGTGCCATGGAATCCCAGAGAGGTTAGCACAAGCCCTTTGGCCGGCTCAGGAACCGCTGATGACGGGATGGCCAGCGGCCTGAATGAAGGCCGGGACCAGCCGGCCGGTGAAGGTTCCAGAGCCGGACACGGCCACCTGGGCTACGGCGGTGGTCGAGCCCGCCAGCGTGGTGTTCGGCCACACGAAGTTGCCTAGGCCGTAGAAGATCGGCCTCCCCCGGTAGGTCTCCATGGGTTGGAGGCGGTGCGAGTGGCTCCCGAAGATGACGTCCGCCCCTGCCTGGACCAGTCGATGGGCCAGGCTCACGTCGGTGGCGGTCGGCGCGGACTTGAGCTCCACGCCCCAATGGATCGCCACGATCACGATGTCCGCCATGCCGGCGGCCGCCTTCACCGCTTCGACCATGGCCTCCTGGTCGTGACCCGCGGCAACCCCCGGATGCCGCCGTCCGGCGACTGAACCAGCGCCGTCGATCACCTCGTCGAAGCCGACGACGGCGATCCTCCACCCCTTGATCGTGAACAGGGCCGGAGCCAGCGCTTGCCGGTTGTCCTGGCCGGCCCCGACCGCGGCGATGTTGTTGGCTGCCAGGTTCTTCCTCGTGTCGAGCAGGGCATCGGGGCCGTAGTCATAGGCATGGTTGTTACCCATGTTGGCGACTTCGACGCCGGCCGCCCGCATGGCCGGCAAGGCGTTCGGGTCGGCTCGGAAGTGGTAGTCCTTGGTCAGGACCTGGCTGCCGAGCCTCGACACGGGACACTCCAGGTTGACCACGGTGAGGTCGTCCCGCTTGAAGAAACCCTTCAGCCCCGACCACGCGTAGTCATAGCCGAACGTCCTGAAGTTCGGGATGAAGTTGGAATCGAGATTGACGTCCCCCGCCCCTCGAAGCACCAGCCTGGACCGGGACGAGGTCTCCGCCGGGGTCGGGGATGGCGTGGAGCTGGTTGGCAGGGGGATCGTCGGTGTCGAGCGTGTCGCTGCCGGTGAGGGCTCGGCGCTCGGGAAGATTGCCGCCTTGGCGAACACGCCCGCCAGCCCGAGGACCGCCGCCATCGCCAGGAGCGCGCCAAGTGACCGCGCTGCTCCCCCCCGCCTTCGGTGCCGTCCTCGCATGAACACCGAAGGCTACCCCACCAGGGCTCTGGTCCGTTCGACGTCGTCCTGCATCTGCCGGACGAGGTCGTCGGGAGATTCGAACCGGACCTCGTCCCGGAGCCGCTGCCAGAACTCAACGGACATGTCGTGACCTCGAATGTCGTGGTCGAAGTCCAGGAGGAACGCCTCGACGTGAAGCGGCTCGCCACCGAACGTCGGATTGGTCCCGACGTTGACAGCGGCGACGAACGTGCGGCCGGCCACGTGAGCCTTCCCCGCGTAGACGCCCTCGGCCGGAAGCAGGATGCGGGGCGGTGGCGTGAGGTTGGCGGTGGGGAATCCCATGCCCTTTCCGCGCCCCGCGCCGGGCGTGACCCGGCCGTCGACCGCGTACCGACGGCCGAGCGCCAGGGTTGGCCACTCCAGATCCCCGGCGGCCAGCGCTTCCCGGACCCCTGACGACGACACCGGCCGCCCTTCGAGGTTGAGCAACCCGACCCCTTCGACCGTGAACCCATGCGCGACACCCAGCTCCTCCAGGGTGGCGAGATTCCCCGCCGCCTTGTGGCCGAAGGTGAAGTTGGATCCGACGACGGCGTGAGCGGCATTCAACCCTTGCACGACCGCCCGCTTCACGAACTCCTCTGCCGGCCACCGCGAGAACTCCTCAGTGAACTCGAGGACCAGCAGCACATCGATCCCCAGCGCTTCGATCAGCGCCGCCTTGCGTTCGAGCGTAGTGAGGAGCGGCGGCGCTTTTCCCGGCGTCAGGACCTCTCGAGGGTGCCGGTCGAACGTAACCGCGACGGAGGACAGCCCGCGGCCCCCCGCCACTTCGGCGGTGCGGCGGATCACCGCCTGATGGCCCAGATGGACTCCGTCGAAGAACCCGATGGTGACGGCCGACGGCCCGGTCCCGAGCGGGAGGGAGCCGATCCCGCGAACGACCTCCATGGCCGAGCAGGCTACAAGATGCCGGTCGCCCCTCGTTCTTCGACGGCGCTCAGGCGGGAGAGAGGATGACCTCGGGGACCGCCTTCGTCCCTTCATCACGATAGATCCCGACGAGCCTCCCGTCGGGAGCGAGCGCCCGGTACGGTCCCTCGATCCCGGCCGGGCCCAGGATGGAGCCGTGTGCCGCCACCCTCGCCTCCTCTTCATGCAGCGTGACGGCCGCCAGGTGTTCGACTGCGCGCTCGAGAGGGAGGAGCGGACCGGGGTCATGCGGGGGACGGGCTTCCTCGACTCCGAACGGCCCCACCGCCGTCCTGCGAAGCGCGGTGACGTGAGCCCCGCACTCGAGAGCATGCCCCACGTCGGCAACCAGCGATCGTACGTAGGTCCCACCGGAGCACCGCACCCGGAAGTCGAACCGCGGCGGGTCGAAGCGCCTCACGTTGAAGGCGTACACGTGCACGCGGCGCGACGGGGAGTCCACGGCTTCGCCCCTCCGGGCCGCCTTGTACGACCGCTCGCCTCCGACCTTGACCGCGGAGTAGGCGGGCGGGGCCTGCTCGATGTCGCCAACGAACGAAGCGAGGGCAGCCCTGAGCTCGGGCTCGGTCACTGCGACGGGGGCCTCGCGCACCACGTCGCCTTCCGCATCCAGCGTGGTCGTCTCCACACCGAGCACGCCGGTCCCCTCGTAGAGCTTGGGGAACTCGCTCAGGAAGCGCAGTAGCCTCGTCCCACGGCCTACCCCCATCACCAACAGCCCGGTGGCCAGAGGGTCGAGGGTCCCGGAGTGCCCCACCTTGCGGATGCCCAGAGAGCGCCGAACCCGGCTCACCGCGTCGTGCGAGGTGATGCCGTGCGGCTTGTCCACGAGCAGCAGCCCGCTTGGAGCTCGATCAGCCATCCGCTCGTCGGGTCCTCCCCCGCCGTAGCGCGTCGATCAGGGCCAGCGCCGTCTCCTCGAGGCCGGTCGTGGATGTGTAGCCGGCGGCCAGTCGATGCCCCCCTCCGCCGAACCCCTGGGCGATCGCAGCGACGTCCGTGTTTCCTCGCGACCGGAGGCTCACCCGGAACCGGCCGTCGGCCTGTTGCTTGATGACGCACGCCACGTCGGCCTCACGAGCCCGACGTACCATGTCGATGACGTCGTCCAGCTCCGCCACGTCCACCGACATACGGGCCAGGTCCGCCTGCGTGACGTAGGTCCACACCAGGTCCGCCTCCGGCACGTGGGTCACGCGATCCAGCGCCACCCCGAGCACCCGAAGCGAGGCGATGGACCCGTCCTCGAACAGCGCCTGGCCGAGCCGTGCGTGATCGAACTTCCGCCGGCGCAGCTCGGCGGCGACCCGGAGCGTCTCCGGCGTGGTGGCCTCGTATTGGAACCGGCCCGTGTCCGTCACCACTCCCGCGTACAGGCAAGCGGCAGCCCCGTCGGGAAGCTCGCCACCCATGCGCTCGATCAACCGGAAGACGAGCTCTGCCGTGGAGGACGCCGCGGGGTCCAACACCAGGATCGAGCCGAAGCCCGGATTCGTCCGGTGATGGTCGATCACGATGACCTGCCCCGCCCGCTCGGTATTCGCCAGGAGCAAGCCGAGGCGGTCCGGGGAGGCCGTGTCCAGCGCCACCAACACGTCCGGGTTCTTCGGGAAAACCTTGGGTTCCACCAGGAAGCCCGCCCCGTCCAGCTCGGATAGCCACCGCGGCGGGGCGAGGGGCTGATTGCCCCACGAGCAGACCACTTCCTTCCCCTGCGCGGAGAGGAAGCCGGCCAACCCCAGCATCGACCCGAGCGCGTCGGGGTCGGGGTTGACGTGACAGGCGAGCGCCACGCGCGGTGAGTCCTTCAGGACCTTGGCGGCACGGTCGAGCGCCGCCGTGATGGTCTCACTCACTCGTGGCGCCTTCCTCCCCCACATCCCCTTCCTTCTCCTCGCTCCGGGGCGGCGCCGCTTGCTCGCCGATCTCCTTGAGCAACTGGGTGACGCGTTCGACTTGGGCCAGCCCCACGTCCTCTTCGAACTCGAGCTCTGGCGTGAACTTGAGCCGGACCTGTTGACCGAGCACGCTCCGCAGGTGGGACCTGGCCGACTGAAGCCCGGCCCGGGTAGCTCGCTGGTCGCGATCCTTCCCCAGCGCCGTGTAGAAGACGGTGGCCCGGCGCAGGTCCGGGCTCACGTCGACATGCGTCACCGTGACGAACCCGACGCGCGGATCCTTCAGGCGCGGGATCTCTTCAGCCAGGACCTCCCGGAATTCCTCAGCCACCCGCTCGGGACGAGCCCCTCCGCCCATCTCTCATCTCCTCGATCGCTCGCCGCTCTCTGTCAGTCCTCCAAGCCGTGCAGCGAGAGGTCGACGTCGATGATCTCGACCTCCCCCCACCGGTCGATATGCCGCTCCACCTCGTGCATCACGCGCTTCAGGTGATAGCCCTCACCGGCCACCGAGGACACTCCGATCGTGGCGCGCTGCCAGAGGTCCTGATGGTCGACCTCGGCCACCGCCACATTGAACTTCTGCCGAAGCGACGCGGTGAGCGTCTTCACGACGTGCCGCTTCTCCTTCAGGGAGGCCACGCCCGGGATGCGGAGGTCGAACCGGCACAACGCGACCAGCATCGCAACGAGCCTCCCTCTCGGCCGCCCCTTCAAGCGAGGGTTCGGGCGATCTCGCGCACCTCGTAGGCCTCGATCACGTCGCCTTCATGCACGTCCTGATAGTTCTCGAGGCCGATGCCGCATTCGAATCCTTCTGACACCTCGCGCGCGTCGTCCTTGAACCGGCGCAGCGATCCGATCCTTCCCGTGTAGATGATGGCGCCGTCGCGAACCAGCCGGGACAGGGCCCCCCGGGTGATGGTCCCCTGGGTGACCATGCATCCGGCCACCACGCCCAGCTTCGGAACCCTGAACAGGGCGCGTACCTCCGCCCGTCCCAGTTCCACCTCCTGCTCCTCCGGGCTCAGCATGCCGGTGAGGGCCTGCCGGATGTCGTCGAGCGCCTGGTAGATGACCCGGTAGAGGCGCAGGTCCACGCCCTCCCGCTCGGCGAGGTCGCGAGCCCCTGGATCCGGACGGACGTTGAACCCGATCACCACGGCTCCCGACGCCGCTGCCAGCGAGACGTCGTTCTCCGTGATGCCGCCCACGCCTCGGTGGACCACCTGGATCCGGACCTCGTTCTGCGGGATCTTCTCGAGCGCGTCGAGGATGGCCTCGAGCGAACCCTGGACGTCCGCCTTGACGATCACGTTCAGCGCCGGGATCTCCTGGGCCCGGGCTTGCGTGAGGAGGTCCGCCAGCGAGGCCATGGGCCTCGACGCCGCGAACTCGGCGGCGCGGGCACGACCCTCCCGCTCCTGGGCGATGTGCCTTGCCTCTCGCTCGTCGCCTACCACCCGGAAGTCGTCGCCGGCCTCGGGCACGTGGGACCATCCGAGGACCTGGACGGGCTTGGACGGTCCTGCCTCGTCCAACGGCTGTCCGTTCTCGTCCTGCATGGCCCGAACCCGGGCCCACGCGGTTCCGCAGACGACCGCGTCGCCGACCCGGAGGGTTCCTCGCTGTACCAGCACTGTTGCGATCGGCCCCCGTCCCTTGTCGAGGTGCGCCTCCAGGGCGACCCCTCGCGCGTGTGCGCTGGGGTCGGCCTTCGGCTGGCTCTCCACGTCGGCTACGAGGAGGATCGTCTCGAGCAGCTTGTCGAGGTTCTGCCGGGTCTTTGCCGACACGTCGACGAACTCGAACTCCCCGCCCCACTCCACCGGCACCAGACCCTGCTCCACGAGCTGCTGGCGAACCCGCTGCGGGTCGGCTTCGGGCTTGTCGATCTTGTTCACTGCCACCACGACCGGAACCTTCGCGGCCTTGGCGTGGTTCAGCGCCTCGACGGTCTGCGGCATCACGCCGTCGTCGGCTGCCACCACGAGCACGGCGATGTCGGTGGCCTGGGCCCCGCGGGCCCGCATGGCCGTGAACGCCTCGTGGCCCGGAGTATCGATGAAGGTGATGACTCGGCCGTCGTGGTGCACCTGATATGCGCCGATGTGCTGGGTGATGCCGCCGAACTCCTGACCCACGACGTCGGTCCTGCGGATGGCGTCGAGCAGGAGCGTCTTTCCATGGTCGACGTGGCCCATCACCGTCACCACCGGAGGGCGGATCTGGAGCCGGCTCTCGTCGACGACCTCTTCCTCTTCTTCCTCTTCGATCTCCTCCGTCGGAGCCACCACCTCGACGTGGTGGCCGAACTCGGTGGCGACCAGCTCGATGGCGTCGTCCGACAGCGACTGGGTGATCGAAACCATCTCGCCGAGCTGGAAGAGCTTCTTCACGATGTCGGCCGGGCTTACCGCGAGGCGCGCGGCCAAGTCCTGGGCGGTGGATCCTCTCGGAACCCGGATGGCCGGGGCGGTTGGTGCCGCGGCCGGTGACGGCGCTTGGGGCTCGGGGCGGGCTGGTGCTTCCGCGGCGGCGGGCGGAGGCTCCAGGACGGCGGTAGCCACCCCGGCCTTCACCTTGCCGTCCTCCGTCCGACGTTTCTGTTCCTTCCGCGCCTCGACGGCGCGCGTCGGGAGCTGCTCGGCCGTGGCCGCGCGCGGCTTGCTACCGGGCTTGACCTTGCCTCCCGAAGCCCGAAGCCGGGGCACGGCCTCCTCGGGCACGGTGGAGGACGCCGTCCGCCCTTCGTAGCCCATGCTCTGGAGCGACTCCAGAACGTCCTTGCTGGTGATCCCCAGCTCTTTCGCCAGCTCGTGAATCCTCAACGTTCGTCTCCCAGTCCGCTTCCCAGTTCGTGCACTAGCCTACTGACCTCCGCTTCATCCAGGGAGGCTTTGAGGGCCCTGGCCAGCGACCCTCGGCGCACCGCCTGCCGGACGCAGCTCTCGCTCCTGTGCACGTAGGCCCCTCGTCCCGGGGACCTCCCCGTCGGATCGACCGAGACCTGGCCGGCGGGTCGCCGCACTACCCGAACGAGTTCGCTCTTGCCCGCCCTCTCCCGGCAGCCCACGCAGGTCCTGACGGGCTCCCGGCGAGGCGGAACCGTCAGGCCGAAGCCGACGCCTCCGGCTCAGCCGGCTGCGGCTCCTGATCCTGAGGGACCGAACCGTCTCCGGGAGCGGCCACTTCGACCTCCGGCGCCTCCGCGGCGTGGGACAGGACCTTTGCCTCTTGCGGTGACACCCGGATCTCCTGGTCCTTGCGGGGCTCGTCTTCGGATGATGCCTCGGTCGGACGCTCGCGCCGAGCCCGATCCTCGTCCGCCGACTGCGTCTCGCTCTTGATGTCGATCCGGAAGCCGGTCAGCTTGGCCGCGAGCCTCGCGTTCTGCCCCTCCTTGCCGATGGCGAGGGAGAGCTGATAGTCAGGCACGATGACCTTCGCTGTGCCCGTCGCGGGGTCCACATGGACCTCCTTGACCTTGGCGGGGGCCAGCGCATTGGCCACGAACCGCTCCGGATCCTCGATCCACTGAACGACGTCGATCTTCTCCCCGCGCAGCTCGTTCACGACCATTCGCACTCGCGAGCCCTTCGGTCCCACGCACGCCCCGACGGGATCGACCCCAGGCTCATGGGACAGGACCCCGATCTTCGACCGATGGCCCGGCTCCCGCGCCACAGCCTTGATCTCCACGATGCCCTGGGCGATCTCCGGGACCTCCAGCTCGAAGAGCTTCTTCAACAGGCCGGGGTGGGTGCGCGACACGACGATCTGTGGGCCTTTGGTGGTGCGCCGTACCTCCACGATGTACGCCTTCAGGCGCTCCCCGTGGCGATACGGCTCGGAGGGGACTTGTTCCGCCTGCGGCAAGAGCGCCTCGACCTTTCCGAGATCGAGCAGCGTGTAGCGATGGGAGTCCTGCTGGATGATTCCAGTGACGATGTCGCCTTCCCGCCCGGAGAACTCCTCATAGGTCATCTCGCGTTCGGCGTCGCGGAGCTTCTGGTAGATGACTTGCTTGGCGGTCTGCGCGGCGATGCGGCCCAGGAAGTCGGGAGCCACGTCCTCTTCCTTTTCGGAGATGACCTCCTGCGTCTCCTCGTCCAAGACCTGCATCCACGCACGCATCTCACCCGACTCGGGGTCGAGCTGGACGCGGACGCCGGTCGTTTCCTCCTCGAGCTCGGGGTCGTGCCCGCGCTTGTAGGTCTTGTAAGCGGAGGCCAGGGCCTCCTCCAGCCCGGCCAGGATCGTCTGGAACGGGATCCCTTTCTCCCGCTCCAGCTCCTTGAGCGCCACGATCAGTTCCTGGTTCACCTTCGCCTTCCACTCTCTCGGGCCGAAGCCCCCCACTCGAACACTGTCTTCGCGGACGTGATGTTGTCGAAAGCCACCGTCCGCTCGCCGCCATCGGTGGCGATCCTCACCTCCCGGTCGCCGGCAGAGACCAGCGTGCCGGTCAGGGTCCGCGAACCCGCCACCGCCTGGGCGGTCTTCACTTTCACCTTCTCACCGACCCGCCGGGCGAAGTCCCGCGGGTCCTTGAGTACCCGCTCCAGACCCGGCGAGCTCACCTCGAGCGAATACGGCCCCGGCTCGAACCCTTCCAGGTCCAGGCGGCGGCCGATTCGCCCGCTCACCTCGGCGATCGAGTCGAGGTCCACGCCGCCGTCGCGGTCAACCGTCACTCGAAGGAGCTGTCGACCGCTTCCATGGTGGAAAGCCACCTCGACCAACTCCAGCCCCGAGGCCGCGACCACGGACCGGATCGTCGCCTCCAGGTCCATCCCGCTCCCCGCCGTCACAAAAGAACGTGGGCGCTGGCCCACGTTCGGTCGTGCCCTCACGTGTAGGTCTTGTAAGCGGAGGCCAGGGCCTCCTCCAGCCCGGCCAGGATCGTCTGGAACGGGATCCCTTTCTCCCGCTCCAGCTCCTTGAGCGCCACGATCAGCTCCTGGTTCACCTTCGCCTTCCACTCTCTCGGGCCGAAGCCCCCCACTCGAACACTGTCTTCGCGGACGTGATGTTGTCGAAAGCCACCGTCCGCTCGCCGCCATCGGTGGCGATCCTCACCTCCCGGTCGCCGGCAGAGACCAGCGTGCCGGTCAGGGTCCGCGAACCCGCCACCGCCTGGGCGGTCTTCACTTTCACCTTCTCACCGACCCGCCGGGCGAAGTCCCGCGGGTCCTTGAGTACCCGCTCCAGACCCGGCGAGCTCACCTCGAGCGAATACGGCCCCGGCTCGAACCCTTCCAGGTCCAGGCGGCGGCCGATTCGCCCGCTCACCTCGGCGATCGAGTCGAGGTCCACGCCGCCGTCGCGGTCAACCGTCACTCGAAGGAGCTGTCGACCGCTTCCATGGTGGAAAGCCACCTCGACCAACTCCAGCCCCGAGGCCGCGACCACGGACCGGATCGTCGCCTCCAGGTCCATCCCGCTCCCCGCCGTCACAAAAGAACGTGGGCGCTGGCCCACGTTCGGTCGTGCCCTCACGTCTATGCAGCACGAGTATAGCACCGGGTGTTTTCACGATCGCGCGAGCGTGCGCGAGAAGGGCGAGCGAGCGGCCCTTACAGAGCCCGGCGCTGTCCGCCGGGTTCGTTCCAGTGGTCCCGCTTGTTCATCCGCTTGGTCATCCGGTCGTCCCAGCCCCTATGGAGGCGCACCTCGAGGTCGCCGACGACCGCCACAGCCGCTTCCTCGGTGGTGAACACCCACCGCGTCCAGTTACCGTCGAGGTCGATCAGCAGGAGGTCGTACGTGTCCAGCCCGCATCGCTGGACCACAGCCTCGACGTCGGGACGCAGCAGGGCGAACTCCCGGAGCTCGGTCGGGGTTCGCGCGGCCACGGCAGGAGCGTACGGAGGGTCGGAGGGAACGGCAAACGAGCCGGTCAGGGCGCGCCGGCGAGCAGGTCCTGCGCCGCTTGGACGGCGCCCTCCAAGGGAACCTGCCGGCGCTCGCCGGTGGCGCGCGCCTTGAGGTCGACCTTTCCCGACTCGATCCCCCGCTTGCCGATCACGACCTGGATGGGGAAGCCGATGAGGTCGGCGTCGGCGAACTTCACGCCGGCGGTTGCGTCGGCCCGATCGTCCAGGACGACGTCGAGGCCGAGCACGGCCAGCTCCGCGTAGAGCCGTTCGGCGGTCTCTACCACCGCGGGGAGGTCCATGTTCGTGGGGATGACCACCACCTCGTACGGCGCCAATGCTTTGGGCAACTTCAAACCGCCGTCGTCGTTGAACTGCTCGGCGGCGGCCGCAACGATCCGGGTGACCCCGATCCCGTAGCAGCCCATCTCGTATGGCTGCTCGGTTCCGTCCTCGTCCACGAACGTGGCCTTGAGCGGTTTCGAGTACCGGGTCCCCAGCTGGTAGGTGTGGCCGAGCACCATCCCACGAGCCAACCCGAGGGTTCCGCCACAGCGGGGACACGGATCACCCTCGCGGACCTGCGCCACGTCCTCCCATCGATCCACCCGGAAGTCACGGTCGAGGTTGGCGCCTGTCACGTGACGGTCGGCGGCGTTCGCGCCGGTTACCCAGTCGTGACCGGCGCGCACGGACCGGTCGGCGATGATGGTGACGTCGTCGGACAAGCCTTGGGGGCCGACGAAGCCCTTCACCAGGCCTCGGGCCTTGAAGTCATCTTCCTCGAAGAGACGTACCGGCGCCGGCCACATCACCCGGGCGACCTTGTCGTCGTTGACCTCGCGGTCGCCGGGGATCAGTACGGCCACCGTGCGCCCGCCAGCGTCGTACAGGATGCACTTCAGCATCTCGGCGGGTGGCCTTCCGAGCAGCTCGGAGACGGACTGGATGCTCGAACGCCCGGGCGTGTCGAGCGGTGTCATCGGCCCGCGATCTCCGGGAGGCGCCGGCGCGGGTGGCCGCGCCATCGCCGCCTCGAGGTCTGCGGCGTAGTCCCCGTTCTCGCAGTACACGAACTCGTCCTCCCCAACCGAGACCACAGCGATGAACTCGTGGTTGACGTCCCCGCCGATCTCCCCTGGATCGCCCTCAACCACACGGTAATCCAGGCCGCAGCGGTCGAAGACCTTCCGATAAGCGTCGACCATCGCCTCGTAGCTCGCCCCCATGCTCCGGTCATCCCGGTCGAAGGAATAGACGTCCTTCATCAGGAACTCACGAGCGCGGAGCAGACCGAATCGAGGGCGGAACTCGTCGCGGTACTTCCATTCGATCTGATAGAGGTTGACGGGCAGGTCGCGGTAGGAGGTGAACTCGGCGGCCACCAGCGGCGTCACCACCTCTTCCTGGGTCGGGCCCAGGCCGAGTTCGCGATCGTGCCGGTCCCTCAATTTGAACATGAGTTCGCCGTAGGTCTGCCATCGCCCGGTGGCCTTCCAAGGTTCCGCGGGGAGGACGATCGGCATGCGGATCTCCTGGCCCCCTGCCGCATCCATCTCCTCGCGGATGATCCGCTCAGCCTTGCGAATGGTCCGCCACCCCAGCGGGAGCCACGTGTACACGCCGGCCATGAGCTTGCGGATGTAGGCGGCACGGATCAGGAGCTTGTGCGAGGCCACGTCGGCCTCCGCCGGGGCCTCTCTCAACGTGCGAGCGAACAGCTTCGACATCCGCATGGCTTGCAGGATAGCGGCCGGTGACCGTTGGACGTCGGAGGATCCTGGGCGGGGTCCTACTCCCCTATTCGGAAGCCGACGCGGCTTCGAGTTCCTTCTCCGAGGCCAGCTTGCGGGCCTCTTCGAGCAGGACCTCCACGATCTTGGCCTCGGGGATGCGATGTTCGCGGACTTCGCCCTTCACGATGAGCTGCCCGTAGCCC
>VAYC01000270.1:0-4463 GCA_005885025.1 Actinomycetota bacterium
CTCGGTCTCCGGACCGACGTTCCCGTCCAAAACGTCCACTGCACAGAGATGGATCCTCGACTCCAATAGACCTCGCGGATCGTCCAACCACGAACTGACTCGAAGCGACTCCTGAAGATGCGCTCGGGCACCATCGGTCTGCCCACTTTCCATCTCCAAGAGCGCGACGTGCTGAAGGGCCACCGATCTCCAGAAGGGCGTCATGTGGAGCTCGAGGAACTCCCGACAGAGAGCGAGGCCCCGATAGATCTGGCCGAGCTCCAAGTAGGCATACAGGAGATTGACTCCGGCTCCCCACGTGTGCACGACGAACCCGATGTGGCGAGCTTGTTCATACGCCTCCCGCAGAAGGATCTCAGCTCGAACGAGTTCCCCTGCTTCCAGCTTCAATACTCCGATCCGTTTCTTCGCCTCGAGGAGCCGGACGGGGTCATCCTGTCCCTGGGACAGCTGGAGCAAAACATCGGCCCACGAGTTTGCTACGGTGTAATCGCCCAGTTCCTCGAAGTAGGCCATCCAGAGGAAGGCTCGCTCGAGGGCAACATCTGACGGCGTGTCCTGCATGAACAGCCCTTCCGCCTCGTCGAGGTGCCGCTTCATCTCAATCACCCGGTCGGCTCGATAAGCGGCCAGCGCCCGAGCTTGTCGCAGCCTGATGGCGGTGACCGGATCCAGCTCTCCTTGCACGGACTCCACCAAGCTCGAAGCCTCTTCGTGTGCACCGGCCTTCAGCAGCGTCCACGCCGCCCGAGCGATCAGGCGATGGCTGTCCCCTGCGTCGCTCTTCGCCAGCGATCGATACATTGCCACCGCGCGTTCGTGTTCACCGACAACGGAGAGGAGGTCGGCCAGCTTTTCGGAGATTCGACGATACGCGACGTCATCTTCCAGGGCCCGAGCTACCTCTGCAGCGCGCTCCCACAGACTCATCGCCTGCTGGTTCGCATACAGTCCAGCTGCCTTGTCTCCCGCTCGATCCAGGTACTCGCGAGCCTTTGGCCGCTCCTCGCTCTCTGCGAAATGATGGGCCAGGATCTCCAAGTAGTCCTCGATCCCTCCTGCGAACAGATCTTCGAACGCTCTGGCCACCTGGCCATGCAGCGCGCGGCGACGAATCCGGGTGAGCGTGGACGCCGCCGCCTCCTGGATCAAGCCGTGTGTGAAGACGTACTCGAGTTCGGGATCCCTGCTGTGCTCCCGGATCAGGTCCGTGCGAAGGAGTGTTCGGAGATCGGACTCAAATTCGGAGCCGCTGGCAACTCGCTCCAGCACCCGCCGGAGGAAACTGCGCCCGGCGACCGCGGCGACCTGCGCCAACCGACGAGGACCGGGAGGAAGCCGGTCGATCCTGGCCACGAGTAGCCCCTCGAGGGCAGGAGGGAACGAGGCCAGGGCCCGCTCGTCCACGCTCACGACGCGCCGTTCGGCGACCTCACCAGCTTCTATCAAGGTCAAGAGGAGCTGCTCGAGGTACAGGGGGTTGCCCTCGGCCCGGGCCACGAGGGTTTGTCGGGACGAGGCGTCGAGCTCGGCCCCGGCCAGCGTCGTGTCCGCGAGGCGAGCCATATCGGGGCCGGCGAGCGGCTCGAGTGGAAGATCTTGGGCCCGATGGGAGAACCCCTCCATGACGCGCAGCCTGAACTTCCAGGCCTCGGAGTCGGGCTCGGCGCGGTAGGCGCAGGCCAGGAGGAGAGGGGCGTGCTCGGTGGCCGCCACCAGGGCCTCGGCCAGGGCCCGGGTGGAGGGGTCGGCCCAGTGCAGGTCCTCGATGGCCAGGATCAGGGGGTGGGGGGCGGCCAGGGCCTCCACCCACATCCGGTAGGCCTGGTGGATCTGCTCGGCCAGGGCCTCGGGGGGGAGGTAGCGGACCCGCTCCTCGACCTCCGGATCGAGTTTGACCGACAGCAACCGTCCCAAGTAGGGAAGAACCTCGGGGGTCCGCGGACCGAGCAAGGAAGTGAGCTTGGCCTTCAGCCGCAGGCGCACCGCCACCTCGGCCTCGCCCTCGGTGACCTCCAACCATCCCCGGAGGATCTCGATGAATGGCCAGTAGGTGAGCTCCCCCCCGTAGGACAGGCACCGCCCCTCCAGCCAGGTGAGGTCTGGTCCGGTCATGGCGTGCAGCTCGGCCAGCAGCCGGCTCTTGCCGATCCCTGCCTCCCCGATGATGGAGACCACCTGGCCCCGCCCCGAGGCCAGGTCGGCCAGGACCCGGGACAGCTCCTTCCGCTCCTGGTCTCGGCCCACCAGCGGCAGGAGGGAGCGGGGGGAGGACTCCCTGCGCTCCCCCACCACCCGGAAGGCCCGGACCGGCTCCGCTTTGCCCTTGAGGGCAAAGGGGCCCACCTCCCGCAGGACGAAGCGGTCCGAGAGCCGGGCGGCCGTGGACTGACCCATCACGATCTCCCCCGGCTCCGCGGCCCCCTGCAGGCGGGCGGCGGTGTTGGTGGCGTCCCCCAAGGCGGAGACCTGGGGGTCGGAGGCCCCCAGGGTGCCTACCACCGCCGGGCCGGTGTCGATGCCGATGCGGACGTTGAAGGAGGAGATCCCCCAGGTGGCCTGGACGTCGTGGGCGTAGGCACCCACCACTTCCAGGATCCGCAGGGCGGCCCGGGCCGCCCGCTCGGGGTCATCCTCATGGGCGGCGGGGATCCCGAACACCGCGCAGATCCCGTCTCCCTGGTAGGCCTGGACGAACCCCCCGTGGTCCTCCACCGCCCTGGCCATGGCACTGACGCACTCTCCCACCAAGGCCTTGACCTCCTCGGGGGGGAGCCTGGCCCCCAGGGCGATGGAGCCCACTACGTCGGGAAACATCACCGTAACCGGGTGCAGCTCGTCCTCAGGGCTCAAGGCCCCCTTGGGGATGGCCCCGGCCAACAGGGTGCCGCAGGAAGGGCAGAACCGGGCTCCCTCGGGCAGGGTCGGGGTACCGCAAGAGGGGCAGGTGGGCGGCACGTCGCGATCGGTCAACCGACTCACCAGCTGCCTCCTCGCGTCATCGGAACAGTATCGTCACCCGCCGGGCTTGCCACGGCCTCCCGGCCGACTGCGCAATTCCCAAAGACGAGAAAGATCAGATGGCGTCGAGGGCCGCCAGTTCGCGCGCCCCTCCGCACTCCTCGAAGATGCGCCGCGCCTCCTTGAGCGTGGCTTGCTGCTGCTCGGTCGGGAGCCTCCGGGCGATCGCCATCAGCGCTCGCCCCTCTTCGAGGCGCATCCCAGCCGCCCGCGACAGATCTCGTGCCCGCTCCAGTGCTTCGAGTCCCAGCCCGGCCTTTCGGACCTCGAGAGCCTCGCCCAGGAGCCGCCAGAGCGGCACGGCATCGACGGGCTCACTTCGAGTCGCTTCCTCCAGGTCAATGAGCGCCTCTCGTTCCGCTCTAGTCGAATCCCCTTCCGCCAACCGGAGTTGCCCCAGCCAGCAATGCGCGCCGGCACGCAACGAGGAGCCCCCCTCTCGATCCCCACGTTCGGTCAGCGCCTCCGATAGCAGGCTGTCCCGCCGACTTCGTCTCCCCCTCCATGATCTGCATGGAGGCCAGCCTGAGGAGCGATCGGAGATATCGTTCCCGTTGGCCGCTTTGCTCGGCGATGTCGAGTGACTCTCGAACATGAGCGCGAGCGACACCGGATCGACCGGCCTCGAATTCCATTCCTGCCAGGGTCTCGAGCGTCAGGGACCGCCAGTAGGGCGAACTCACGACCGGCAGCAATTCGGCCCCCAGCGCGAGCCCACTCGGAAGGTCGCCCGCAAAGGAAAGAGCCACAAGGAGGTTGACTCCCGACCCCACGAGAGGCGCGACGTACCCGATGCCTCTCGCCAGGTCGTACGCGTCTCGCAGCATGTCGCGGGCGCCCCGGAGGTCCCCGCCCCTGGCTCGAGCAAGGGCCAGGCGTCGCTTCCCATCGAGGATTCGAATCGGGTCACCGCTTTCCTCAGCCAAGTGCAGCCCCCGCTCTGCCCACCATTTCGCCTTTTCGTGATCCCCGCTCTCGCTCCAGTAGGCCTTCCACAGAAAGGACTGCCGGATCGATACTTCAAGCGGCAGGCGATCCGCGGAGAACTCATCCACTGCGTCGAGATCCGACCGCATCGCGCCCAACCGATCGGCTCGGTAGGCAGCCAGTGCTCGGGTCTGGAAGAGGCAGGCGACAACTGCTGGATCCGTCGGGCCCTGTCCAAGCGCCTCCTCGACGAGAACCGCGGCTTGGTCCATCCGGCCCGCGTCGACCAGCGCCCAGGTGGGAGCGCCGAGCAGGTGGGCCCGTTCGTTCACCGATCGGCTGTGGCCGGCCAGCTCTCGATACCGGTCGGCCCCCTCGTCGAGGCGACCGATGCTGACGAGGATCTCACCGAGCCGTTCGGTTATCCGCAGATAGGCATCCTTCCTTTCTAGATCCCTGGCCGCCCTCCTGGCTCGCTCCCATAGTTCGATGGCCTGGTCGTTGGCGAACAGGGA
>VAYC01000270.1:4471-4935 GCA_005885025.1 Actinomycetota bacterium
CCCGGACCGTTCGAGGTAGACGAGAGCCTTCTCCCGGTTCGGACTCTCCGCGTAGTGGTGAGCGATGATCTCCAGGTACTCCTCCCCGGCAGAAGCGAACGATTCCTCAAAGGCCGCGGCCACTCGTCCATGCAGCTCGCTCCTTCGACTCGCGGTGAGCCTGGAGAGGGCAGCTTCCTGGATCAAGCCATGGGTGAAGATGTACTCGAGCTCCGGCGTCCTCTTGTGCTCCCGAACGAGCTGCGACTTGAGAAGCGCCGACAGATTCGTATTGAACTGTGGTCCTCCTTCGACCCTTTCCAACACTCGACGCAAGAAGCTTCGCCCGCAGACGGCGGCGATCTGCGCCAGACTCCGCGCCCCAGCCGGCAGGCCGTCGATCCGGGAAGCCAGGAGGCCCTCCAGGGCGGGCGGAACGAGGGTCAGGTCGGGACCGGCCACCGATATGAGCACGCGCCGCTGGA
>VAYC01000271.1 GCA_005885025.1 Actinomycetota bacterium
AGAACCAGGCGATCCGCACCGATGCGCTTTCAGTCCGTGGCCGGTTCGCGGTCCGACAGGCGGGCCTGGAGCTCCTCGAGCGCGGAGCGCAGCCGCTCGGACTCGTCGCGAAGCTCGCGCAGCTCGCCTCCGTGGCGGGCCTGGAGCCCCTCGATCTGCCGGTGGAGCTGCTGGAGCAATAGATCGGTCCGGTCGAGGAGGTCCTTCATGAGCTTCTCGGTGATGTCGGGGCGACGAGTCAGGACGGCGTCCTCGAGCTCCTCGACGTGCCGCTTCACCTGACGGTCGTAGATCTCGAACGAGAGGGACCGAAGATACCGGCGGAGAGCCCGACGGCGCCGATAGGCGTCGACGGCGCTCTCCGGAAGGATCTTCTTCCCGATACGGACCAGCACTCCCCGCACGACTACAGACTAACCCACCCCTCGCGCATCACGGCCGCCGCGCCGGATGGCGTTGTTAGACTTTCGTGAAGGCCGCTCACCAGCGGTCCAGGCTGAAAGGATCGCCCACGGCCGCAGCCACCGAAACCGTCGTTCGAACCTCCGAGCCGCCCCGGCTCAGGGTGGTCCCTCGCATTCGCGAGCTGTGGGCGGCCCGGCAGATCCTGGCAAACCTCGTGCGCAAAGAGGTGAAGGTCAAGTACAAGTCTTCTGTCCTGGGAGTGGCGTGGTCGATGCTGAACCCCGTGCTGTACCTGGCGGTGTTCACGCTGGTGTTCTCCGTGGTCCTCCGGAACGGGTTGCCGCACTTCCCCGTGTATCTCCTGTCTGGACTCCTCGCCTGGAACCTGTTCTCCACCTCGCTGTCGATGGCCGCCCGATCGGTCGTGGACAACGCCAACCTCGTCACGAAGGTCTATTTTCCCCGGGAGATCCTGCCGCTCGCGTCCGTGGGCGCGGCCGGGGTCGACTTCTTCACCCAAGCCATCGTCCTGGTCGGCTTCATGTTGGTGTTCCGGTACGGCGTCTTCGGGTGGAACCTCCTGCTGCTCCCCTTGGCCCTCCTCGCGTTGCTGTTGTTCATCTCGGCCATCGCGATGTTCGTGGCGTCCCTCAATGTCCGCTATCGCGACACGCAGCACCTGCTCACCCTGGCCCTTCTGACCTGGTTCTGGCTGACTCCTGTGGTGTATCCGAGCGCGCTCGTGTGGCAGGCGCTCGGCCGACACCCCGTGTACAAGTTTCTCTACCTGGCGAATCCTCTTACCGACGTGGTCTTGGGATTCCAGCGGGCCCTGTACGGCGTGGTCAGTCCGGTCGTGCAGCAAGGCGGAAAGGCGACGGCGATCCCCGTGCTCGCTCCCGTCAGTGTGGGGTGGCTGGCGATGCTGCTAGGGGCGGTCGTGGTGGGTTCGATAGCCCTCCTCGGGGTGGCCTGGCGCACCTACTTCCAGCTCTCCGGTGACTTCGCCGAGGAGCTCTAGGAGCGTGGCGCGTTGAGCGGGAGCCTGGCCATCTCAGTGAACGACGTGGGGAAACGGTTCCGGCGCTACCGCGAACGTCCCACCTCGATCAAGGAGCGCATCATCAAGTGGCGCATCCACGCCGAGGAGTTCTGGGCCCTTCGCGACGTGTCGGTGGACATCCCGGAAGGCCGGACCCTCGGCAAGATCGTTGCGGGCATCCTTCGGCCCAGTGAGGGGCAGGTCATCACGCACGGGCGCATCGCCTCGCTCCTCGCCTTGGGGGCCGGGTTCCACGCCGAGCTGACGGGCCGCGAGAACGTCTACCTGAACGCCTCGATCCTCGGCCTGTCCCGGCAGCAGATCGACCGGCTCTACGACGACATCGTGGCCTTCGCCGAGCTCGAGGACTTCATGGACACCCAAGTGAAGTTCTACTCGTCGGGCATGTATGTGCGGCTCGGCTTTGCCATCGCCGTCCACGTCGACCCGGCCATCCTGCTCGTCGACGAGGTCCTGGCCGTGGGGGACATCGCCTTCCAGCGCAAGTGCCTGGACAAGGTGGAGGCCTTCCAGCAGGAGGGACGAACCATCGTGTTCGTCACTCACGCTCCCGACCTGGTCCTTCGGGTGTGCGACGAAGCCATCATGCTCGAGCACGGTCAGTTGAAGGCCCGAGGCAAGCCCGAGGACGTGGTCCGGGACTTCCGCCTCGTCATGGCCAAGAAGGATCTGGCCTACGGGTGGGACCAGGGCACGAAAGAGATCGAGATCGTCTCGGCCGAGGTCTTCGGGCCGGACGGGTCTGCCCGGGACTGGTTCGCCCCCGGTGACGAGATGATCATCCAGATGGACCTCAAGGCGAGCGTGCCGGTGGACAATCCGGTGGTCTCCTTCGCCATCCACGACGACCAGAATCAGTTGGTGTACGGAACGAACACCGACTGGCGAGGACATCGGTGGGCCAGGTTCGACGGCAAGCAGCGGGTCGCGTTCATCCTGAAGTCCCTTCCGTTCCTGGAAGGGCGCTACTACGTCACGTTCGGCGTGCACTCGCGGGACTCCACCCGCGTCTACCATCTGCAGGAACAGCGCTACTCCTTCGCCATGGTGCGGGGCGAAGAGAACCCGGGGCGGGTGTTCATCCCGGTGGAGTGTCGCGTCGAACGGCTGTGACCGTCGGGAGCGGGGTGTGAGGATCCTGGTCGTCTCGTCGTATCCCCCGCGGCGCTGCGGCATCGGGGCCTATGCCCGCGACCAGGTCGCTCGTTTGCGATCCGAGGGACATGAGGTCACGGTCCTGTCTCCACCGGATGGAGACGGGGACATGAAGGCACCCTTCGTGGGTGGCCGGGGCCTCCATGCGGCGGCGACCATCGGCCGCCGATACGACCGCATCGTCGTGCACTTCCAGCCAGCTTTGTACTACCGTCCTCGCGCGCCGATCTCGAAGGTCACAACCTCCCTCTGCCTGCTGGAACTCGTGCTGCGCCGCCGACGCGAGGTGGAACTGCTCATCCATGAGGCCGACCCGCCGAAACTGTGGCGGCCCGATTACCTCCTGTTGCGCCTGGCGTTCCGGCTGGCCCGCACCGTGTCCTTCCACACGGCAGCGGAACGCGAAGCCCTGGAGCGCGACTACCGAGTGAAGGTGCGGGGGAACCTGGTCCCGCATGTGGTGGCGACGGTCGCCCATCCGTCGAAGGAGGAGGCCCGGCGGCGGCTGGGCCTGGAGCAGCGGGCCCCGATGTATCTATGCGCCGGCTTCCTCCAGCCCTCGAAAGGGTTCGACCGCGCCGTCGAGGCCTTCTCGCGAGCCGGAGCGAACGGATCGGCCCTCTATGTCCTCGGTTCGGTTCGGGACGCCACGCCGGAGAACGTACGGTACGCGCGTTCGCTCGCCGAGCGCTGTCGAACCGTCTCGGGCGTCACCATGGTCGACCGGTTCGTGCCCGACGACGAGTTCGACCTCTGGGTGGTCGCGGCGGACTGGGTGGTTCTGCCCTACCGGCGGTCCTGGTCGTCGGGCATCCTGGCCAGGGCCCACGCCCTGGGCACGCCGGCCATCGTCGCCGGCGTGGGAGGATTGGCGGAGCAAGCCGACGAGCATGATGTGGTCGTGCGAGAGGACGGTGAGCTCGACCAGGCCTTCGCCGCCGGCCCTCGCGCCGCTGCCGGAGGGCCGGCCGGGACGGGGTCCTCCGATCGGCGGCACCACCGCCACGGCGCCAGGTCGAGGCCGGAGACGGATTGGGACCCCGAGCTCGAGGCCGTCAACGGAACGAAGAAAGGACGGGCCTTGCTGATCGCGTTCATCCTGGTCTCGGTGGGGCTGGCGGCCGCGGCCCAGCTCACCCTCAAGCACGGCATGAACCAGGTAACCCATCACGGCGAGATCCCCCTCGACCTCGGGCGCCCGGCGGACCTGATCCGGCGCGTCATCGGCAACGCTTCGGTGTGGGGCGGATTGGCGATCTTCGTGCTGTCGGCGGCCGTGTGGTTGGTCGTCCTGTCGCGGGCCTCGCTCTCGTTCGCCTATCCGTTCGCCTCGCTGACCTACGTGCTGATCCTCGTGTTCGACCGATTCGTCCTGAACGAGCCGATCTCCGGATTGCGCTACGGCGGCGTGGCGCTGATCATCGCCGGCCTCCTCCTCATTTCCCGGACCCATCAGACCGTATGAGCACGCCGAACGCGGAAGAGGGGACAGGCGCCGGCCCGACCGACCTGGCGGTCGTGATCGTGAGCCACGACGCCGGGGACGACATCGTTCGTTGCGTGGCCTCGGTCTACGAATCGGCCGGGGAGATCTCGGTCGAGGTTCTCGTCGTCGACAACCAGTCTCGGGACGGAAGCCCCGATGCGGTGGAGGCGGCGTTCCCCCGGGTGCGCGTGATCCGGAACGACGTGAATCGGGGCTTCCCGGCCGCCGCCAACCAGGGGATGCACGCCAGCCGCTCGGAGTTCGTGTTCCTGGTCAACCCCGACGCAGAAGTGTCGGCCGGGACGTTGGAGGGCTTCCTCAAGGTGGCCCACGACCACCCTCGAGCGGGTGCCATCGGCGCGCTCACCCGCAATCCTGACGGGACCGTCTATCCGTCGGCCCGGCTGGTTCCGAGCCTCCTGCTGGGCCTGGGCCACACGTTGCTGGCGCCCTTCTGGCCGGACAATCCCTGGTCGCGTCGGTATCGACTGGCGGACTGGGACCGCAGCAGCGAGCGCCCCGTCGACTGGGTGTCGGGTTCCTCGATGTTGCTCCGACGAGCCGCCCTGGACGAGGTCGGCCTCTTCGACGAGCGCTACTTCATGTACGTGGAGGACATGGACCTGTGCACCCGCCTCGGAGACGCGGGATGGGAGGTTTGGTTCTCGCCCCAGCTCGAGGTCATACACATCGGGGCGACGGCCACGTCGGGCCAGCGCCGGATGACGCTCGAGCACTCCAAGAGCATCTACACGTACTTCGTGAAGCATCAGTCCTCGGGATGGCGCGCCGCGCTTCGACCGTTCGCCTGGGCCCTGCTGCGCCTCCGGGCTGCCTACGTCTCGTGGCGCGACCACGAGCGGTGAGGTGAAGGCCGTCGTCCTGGTGGGCGGGGAGGGCACCCGACTCCGGCCACTCACCGAGACCATCCCGAAGCCGCTCATCCCGCTGGTCGACCGACCGTTCCTGGAGCACGTCCTGGACCATCTCGCCGCGCACGGCGTGGGGGAAGCCTTGTTGTCGTCCCCATATCTCGAAGAGGTCTTCGCTTCGTTCCTCCAGGCCCGGCACGACGGTCCGCGAGTCACGTGGATCACCGAACCGACCCCGCTGGGAACCGCTGGAGCGGTGGCCAACGCCGCCCGGGAGATCGGGGAGCCCTTCCTGGTGCTGAACGGCGACATCCTCACGGACCTCGACCTGACTGGGCTCGTGGCTCTGCACCGGGAGGCCGGGGCCATCGCCACCATCGCGCTCGCCCTCGTGGAGGACGCCCGACCCTACGGGCTGGTGACGGTGAGCGAGGCGGGGCGAGTGCTCGAGTTCAGGGAGAAGCCTCAGCAAGCGATCCCCGGGTTGGTGAATGCCGGTACGTACGTGTTGGAGCCCGAGGCTGTGCGGGACGTGCCCCCAGAAGGGGCCGTTTCCATCGAACGCGAGGTCTTCCCCGCGCTGATCGACTCGGGCGCCTCCGTTCACGGCTACGTCTCCCAGGACTACTGGAAGGACCTGGGGACCCCCGAGAGCTACCTGCGGGCCACGTTCGACGCGCTGGAGGGGCGAGTGAAGGGGCTCTCCTACGCTGCGCCGTACGTCGATTCGACCGCTCGCGTGTCGCTGCGCTGTCATCTCGGCCGGTGGGTGGTCGTGGGCCCGGCGGCTCGGATCGGGGACGACGCCGAGGTGGAAGACTCCGTTCTCCTTGCCGGCGCGGTCATTGGAGAAGGAGCCAGGGTCCGTGACTCGATCGTGGGCCCCTCGGCCACCATCGGCCGCGGGGCGGTCCTGTCGGGGGCCGTCCTGGCCGAGGGAGCGGTCATACCCTCCGGCACATCCGCGGACGGGGCCCGCGTGGCGGCGGGAAAAGTGCTGGGAGCCTAGATCGGGACGTCGGGTTCCGGCGCGTCGCCCTTGTAGGTCAGACCCTTGGGCGCGGGGTTTCGGTAGTGCGCCACGAAGTCGTACGCCACGGGCAGGCTGACCTGACTGCACGTCTGCATGTGATGCCAGGCCACCAGAACCATCTGCTTGCCGGCCGGGAGCTTCCCGGCCGCGCCCTGGCTCGCGTAATCGTAGGGCGCCACGATGACCTTGGCCTGCTCGCTCGCTTTTCCGAAGAAGGTCTGGAGCTTGGCCAGCTCGTCGGACGTCGTGCCTGGTGCGTACCAGATGATCACAGCGGCGTGCTCGAGGGAGTGGATCGTCCGGTAGATGTCAGGCGGGTCGGGGTACACCCCCGCGGGGAGGGGAACCGGATCGTGCGGGCCGGATACGGGAGGGGTGGACGGGTAGCTCGACAGCGCCGGGGGGGTGGGGACGGCCGAACCGGTCCCGATGTGGGTTCGGTCGTTATCGCTCGAGTAGGGCTTGATCGTCTGGATCGAACTACATCCAGCCGTCTGCATGGCGGCGGGGGCGTCGGCCAGCAGCTTGCTTTCCTCCGGCGTCAGCGCGGATCCCCTCGTCCGGTTGTTGGCGAGGAGGACGATGCCGATCCCCGCCCTTCGGTAGGTGCGGCGCCGGGCCATCTGTCGGCGAAGGCGCTCGCGAGCGCGGCGGGCGGCCGCCTTCCGCTCGAGACGGTTCGGACCTCCAGGCGAGGCCGGAGCCGGCCGGACGGCCGCGCCCTCGTTTGCACCGGGAACCTTGGTCGTGGTGCCCATACCGCCGGAACGGCCGGAGGGAACCGCGCGCTTTCGCTTCTTCTTCGCCATCGTTTGCCTGGATCGAAACCTTGCTCGAGACGGGCGACTAACTCCTGGGAATACCAGGGTACTTGAACTCTAGCGGTTCGGCCTTGATGCGAGCCGCCAGCCGGCCGAGGAAGACGATCACGATCACGCCGATCAAGGTCACGACAACGGCGTACACGAAGAAGATTCCGATTTTCCCGGCCGACTGAGTGTGCAGCCACGTGTCGAAAGCCCTCGTGATCGCGGTGTTCCACGCGAGCGCGGCGACGACCCCGAAGGCCGCGCTGGCCAGCGAGATCATGGTGGCCACGACCTCGGCAGAGAAGCGCGACGTCCTCGTCACCATCCCGCCCATGATGCGGGTCTTCGAAGCTGGTTCGGCCCCCTCTCCGCGCATCTGGGATCCGGCGCCCTGCTGTTCGCTGCCGTGTTCGTCGCTCATGCGGCGGCACCTCCTTGGTTCGAGATGGAACGGACTCATGGTGGCATCTGCCGGGTGGCTGGAGCGCCGCCCCGAACTCTACCTCGGCCTTCCCGTCGCACACCCGCGACCATCACGGCCCCAGCCCGACGAGGTCTTCGGCCCGGTTGACGTTCAGCGCGAATCGCCCGGTGGGATCGGCCGCACGCCATTCCGGCTCCCGCACCTCGCGCACCCGTAATCCCCTCAGGACCAACCGCATCGAGAGTGTGCCCCCGTCCAGGGCGGCCCTGATCGCCGGAAGGGCTTGCCGTGCGTAGAGGGCGTGGAGCGGCTCTGGTCCGTGGGCCGTCACCGGCACCACGGCGTCTTCGTCCTCGTGCAGCGCAGCCAGGAGCATGAGCAGGTCCCCGCTGACAAACGGCATGTCGACGGCCACGGCGGCCATCAG
>VAYC01000272.1 GCA_005885025.1 Actinomycetota bacterium
CAGCAACAGCGGAATCGTCCTCCGCTTCACCTCGATCCCAAGCATAGATTCGCTCCGGCCGAACCGCTCCGACCCTGTGGTCAGACCTTCACGGCTCCGTGCCGAACCGCGAAGGCCACCGCTTCGAGCTTCGAGTGCACCCCGAGCTTCCCCAAGAGATTGCGGACGTGCGTCTGCACCGTCTGAGGGCTGATGAAGAGCTGGGCGGCGATGTCCTCGTTCCGCAGTCCCTGGGCGAGCAGCCCGAGTACCTCCCGCTCCCGATCGGTCAGCTGGTCCATGAGGAGCTGGGCGTCGCGGCGCGCCTCGCGCTCCCGCGCCACCTTGGGGAGAAGACGAGCCAGCGCTGCGCGGTCGATCAGGATCTCGCCGGCCGCCGCGGCCTTCAGGGCTCCCAGGAACTCGTCGACGCCTTCGGTCTTGCGCAGGAACCCGGAGGCGCCCGCCTCAACGGCGTCGACCAGGAGGCGCTCGTCCTCGAGGGCGGTCATGACGACGACCTTGGTCGCCGGAGAGGACTCCTTGATCCGGCGGGTGGCCTCGATGCCGCTCATGGTCCCGCGGAACTCGATGTCCATGAGCACCACGTCCGGACGGTGCTCCACGACCAGCGCCACCGCCTCCTCCGAGGTGTGCACCGGCGGGAGCAGCGAGAACCCCGGATCGTGGCCGACGACGTCGGTCAGAGTTTCGGTAAGCAGCCGGTGGTCGTCGCAGATCAGCAGCCGGATCGCTCGCCGCGCAGCCTCGTTCACCGCTACCCTCGTCCCCTTGAGTGCGATACCTGGGTCCTGGTACATATCGGCGGGCGAGGCCCCCCACCATAAGCCCGGGATCTCGGAGCCAGGGACTAACATCCGGGCCATGGCCAAGCGTCCCGACCCGGAGCTGAGGGCCGTCGAGGCGCAGGTGGCCCTCACCCTGACCGTCGACGACTTCGAGGCGGCTGCCCGGGACATGCTGCCGGAGATGGTGTTCGACTACTACGCGGGTGGCTCGGGCGAGGAATGGACGCTGCGCGAGAACACCCGGGCCTACGGCCGATGGGTCATCCGGCCCCGCGTGCTGGTGGACGTGTCCAACGTGGAGCCGATGACCACCGTGCTGGGACAGGAGTTGCCCTTCCCCATCCTGTTGGCTCCCACCGCATTTCAACGCATGGCCCACCGCGACGGCGAGCTGGCCACCGCGCATGGC
The DNA here is from genome assembly GCA_005885025.1 of Actinomycetota bacterium. GTDB lineage: Bacteria > Actinomycetota > UBA4738 > UBA4738 > UBA4738 > AC-52. Next base: position 1,198 of record VAYC01000272.1, read on the forward strand.
GCAGCCTCCCTGGGCGCGATCATGGTGGTCTCGACCATCGCCACCGTGTCGTTGGAGGACCTCGCCGCGACCGGCGTCCGCCGGTGGTTCCAGCTGTACGTGCTCAAGGATCGAGGCCTCACGGCCGCGCTGGTCAAGCGGGCCCATGCGGCCGGCTACGAGGCCATCGTGCTGACCGTGGACACACCGCTCCTCGGCCGGCGGCTTCGCGACGAGCGCAACAGTTTCGCGCTTCCGCCGGGGATCGGGCTGGCCAACCTCGAGGGAAGCGGTCTCCCCGAGTCATCAGGCTCGGGTCTCTTCTCGTTCTTCCTGGAGCGTCACGACGCCGCCTTGACGTGGGACGACGTCGCCTGGCTGCGTTCGCTCTCTCCGTTGCCGCTGGTCCTGAAAGGCATCGTGACCGCCGAGGACACCCGTCTGGCGGTGGATGCCGGTGTGGATGCCATCGTGGTGTCGAATCACGGTGGCCGTCAGCTCGACGGCGCGCCCGCCACGCTGGACGTCCTGCCCGAAGTGGTGGAGGCGGCCGAGGGCCGGATCGAGGTCCTGCTCGACGGCGGCATCCGGCGGGGTTCCGACGTGTTCAAGGCCCTGGCTCTGGGCGCCAGGGCGACCTTGGTCGGCCGCCCCTATCTCTGGGGGCTGGCGGTGAACGGAGCCGACGGCGTGCGGCAGGTCCTGGAGATCATCCGCGATGATCTGATGCTCACCATGGCACTGGCGGGAAGGCCAGCGATCGTCGACATCGACCGCTCCGCCGTGGCCCCCGCGCCGGCGGCCCGTGAACGAGGAGAAGAGCCATGACCGAGATCCCCGACAGGTTCGAACCTCCCGAACGCTTCCTGATGGGTCCCGGGCCCAGCGCGGTGAACCCTCGTGTGCTCCGGGCGATGGCCGCGCCGGTCATCGGCCACCTCGACCCGGCCACGTTCGACATGATGAACGAGCTCCAGGACATGCTCCGGCAGATCTTCCGTACCTCGAACGACCTCACCTATCCCGTCTCGGGGACGGGCACGGCCGGGATGGAGACCGCGCTGGCCAACGTCCTCGAGCCCGGCGACGTGGCGATCGCCCTGGTGAGCGGGATGTTCGCCGAACGCATGCGGGAGATCGCCAGCAGATACGGGGCGGACGTGGTCACGGTTGGCGGTGAGTGGGGCGTCCCGGTCGACCCCCGCGATGTCGCGGCTGCCCTGGACCAGCACCCCAACGCCAAGGCCGTGTGCGCGGTGCACACCGAGACCTCGACGGGCCTTCGCCAACCGCTTCAGGAAATCGGCCGGATCTGCGCGGACCGCGGTGCCTTGTTCCTGGTGGACGCGGTGGCTTCGCTCGGCGGGATGGAGGTCGATACGGACGGGTGGGGGATCGACGTGTGCTATTCGGGCTCCCAGAAGTGCCTATCGGCTCCCCCCGGCCTCGCTCCGATCACGTTCTCCGACAGGGCTTTTGCAGCCATGGAAGCGCGAAAGAAGCCTCCGTCCACCTTTTACCTCGACGCCATGCTGATCCGCCGGTACGTCGGCACCGAGCGCCTCTATCACCACACCGCCCCCGTCTCGATGCTCTACGCGTTGCACGAGGCCCTCCGGCTGGTTCTGGAGGAGGGGCTGGAAGCGCGATGGCGCCGCCACGAGGAGATCGGAGGCGAGCTGCTGGCCATGCTCGAGGAGCGCGGCTTCCGCCCGGTCCCGCCCGAGGGCTATCGCGCTCCACAGCTGGCGTGCGTGTGGCTCCCCGAGGGGTTCGAGGATCGGCCAAACCGGACGCGCCTGCTCCAGGAGTTCGGCATCGAAGTGGCCGGCGGGCTCGGCCAGTTCGCGGGCAAGGTGTGGCGGGTCGGGGTGATGGGTGAGTCGTGCAACCGCGACTACGTCAAGGCCCTGGCCGAGGGGCTGGACCAGCTGCTGGCCGGGTGAGCCGCTGCTACTTGCCGGACTTCTTCGGCTTTGGCTTCGGCTTGGGCGTGCTGTCGGGCAGGTTGGTCACGTCGATCGAGAGGTTTCCGGCGATGCCGATCTTCGCTGCGCCCAGGTTCTGAAGGTCGGGCACGCCCTTCAGCTCGACGGTCATGTCGATCCTGCCGTTTCCGGACGACTTCACGAGCTCGCCACGTTGCACGTCCAGCCAAGCCAGCGTGGTGACGTCTGCCGATCCACCGAAGATCATCTTCGCCCCCGAGGGGACCTGGCCGCCGGTCTGGC
>VAYC01000273.1 GCA_005885025.1 Actinomycetota bacterium
GCGGTGGCGGACCCGGTTCGGCCCACCAGGGGCCCTGGCCGCCCGGGGGCGGCGGGAACTCCGGCCACGTCACGGGCTCGGTCGGGCTGGTCTGTTCGGCCACCGGCTCGGGTGACGCCGCGCCTTGAGCCGGCGGAGCGTCCTCGGGATCGGCGGGTTCCTCGTCTCCTGGGATCGGTTGCTCGTCCATCAGGGAGATCTTGCACCTCGCTTCACGGCAGGGGCGCCGCAGGCGACGCCGCGATTGATGCGGCCCATCTTGCCCGCCGAAACTGAGAGAACCATCAACCCAACCTTACGATTCCCTGAGAGGTCCTGTCCTAGCCTTCCCGAGGCTTCTTCGGGCCATCCGACGGAATGAGAGGGATCGGGGTCCGGTTGTGCTCTGGGACGGCGGCCCGCAAGGTAGTCGGCAGGTCCTGGAGGAGGCACCATGGAAGTCAAAGAGCTCGGTCACATCGTTCTTTACGTGCGCGACCTCGAAGTGTCGCGCGGTTTCTACCGTGACGTCCTGGGATGGAAAGAGATCGCAGGCATCGAGCATCAGATGGCAATGTTCTCGTCGGGACGGACACACCACGAGCTCTTGTTGATCGAAGTCGGTCCGAACGCCGCGCCGATTCCCACCGGGAGACGGGTGGGCCTGTATCACTTCGGGCTGAAGGTGGGAACCACCGACGAGGAGCTGCGAGAGGCTCTGCGCGCGTTGGAGGAGGCCGGAGCGAACGTCGTGGGGACGGCCGATCATGGAGTCACCCACAGCCTCTACATCACCGACCCCGACGGCAACGAGATCGAGCTGTACATCGACGTGCAGCCTGAGGCGTGGCGGCAGGATCCAAAGGCCATCCTGGCCCCCACTCGGGCGCTTCGGCTCTAGGGGCTGAACCCCTCGGCGCTTCCTCCGAAAAGCTGCAAACCCTGCTCGCGTATCGCCCGTAATCCTCCCGGGGGAGATTGGACACCAGGCCTACATGAAACGCGTGCGCGGCCCCCCGCCGAGGGTGTGGCATGGGACAGGTCGCCCCGACCCGAACCAAAGGAGGTCATCGTGCGCAAGCTTCTCCCCATCCTGCTCGTGTCAGCTGCGCTCATCCCGATAGGGGTGATGAGCGCTAACGCCGCACATGGCGATGGATCGATCCGGACGGTGAAGGTACCGGACGAAGACCGCTTCCTGCCGTTCGCCGTCACGATCCATCCCGGCGATGCCGTTCGTTGGTTCAACGGCGACAGTGACGATCACACCGTGGTCAGCGACGATGCCTTCAACAGCGCCGGTCATAGGGGGGCCGACCACCTGCTCCCGCCCGGCAATACGTTCCTCCTGCGATTCAACCACCCGGGTGTCTTCGTCTACTACTGTCGCTTGCACGCTCATCTCGACGAGTTCAATCAGCCAGTGGCCCCAGGGCCCGACGGCGGCATCCAGGACCAGAATGGAAACTACGGGACGCCCATGTCGGGTGTCATCACGGTCTTGGGCGACTAGGGATAGCTTCGTTTCCCGGATCGGTTCGTGAGGTGCTGCCGGAGTGGAGCCGGGCGTCACCCGCTTCACTCCGGAGCGCCCCAGGCCCAGCCTCAGCCCTCGGCCCGAACTGGCCGTAGCCGCTCAGAGCCCGGGGGCTCGCTCCCAGCGCTCCTCGGCGCCGTGGCGCCAGGCTTGGATGATCACGTCGCGCATCAGTTCGGTGGAGCAGCCCTTCACCAGATAGGCGAACGCCCCGACCTCCTGGGGGCCCTTCTCCGGCAGCAT
>VAYC01000274.1 GCA_005885025.1 Actinomycetota bacterium
GCTGTCCCACCCCCATCAGCTTGGTCCGGCCACGGGCGTTCACGCTGTGCTCTCCGGGGCAGTACTCGCCGGGAACCTCACCCACCCGAGCATCCACGCCTAGGTCCTGGAACCCCCCGGCCACGATGGCCGCCAGCTCTGCGAATCGGGCCCGGATCCTCTTCCGTGGAATCGGGTCCGGGATTGCCCACGAGAAGGCGATGGACTCCGTCGTGAACACGGCTGCCCTGCCGCCGGCCAGTCGCTGCACCGAGCCGAACCCGGCAGCCCGAGCGGCTTCGATCGCGAGGCCGTACCCTGGCGCCAGCCGGTCCTTCGGTCCGAAGGCCACCACGTCTCCGGGCCGGTGTAGCCGCAGGGTCTCCGGCAGGAGACCGTCGGACACCTGCCGCAGGATGGCGTGAGAGACGGCGGTGTCCCGAACGGGCGGGTCGGGGAACGCCTCCCTGATCAGCTGGATGCGGCGCAGGCTCACCCGGAGGGTTCGGAGACGAGCTCGGCGAACCGGCGGGCCGCCACGTTGCCACCGGAGAGGATCACGCCCACACGGCGACCGGAGACATCCACCAAGCCGGCGAGCAGCGCGGCGACGCCGACCGCACCGCTGGGTTCGACCACCAGCTTCATCCGCTCGAACAGGAACACCATGGCCTGGACGATCTGCTCGTCGCTCACTGCGACGATCTGGTCCACCAGGAGGCGCGTCACCTCGAACGTGAGCTCGCCGGGTGCGTCAACCTGCAGCCCATCTGCGATGGTCCTGGGGACCGCGATCTTCACCCGGTGCCCCGCCGCCAGCGAACGCCGAGTGTCGTCTCCGGCTTCGGGCTCGACGCCGATCACCTCGATCCCGCCCTGCGTGCCCTTCGCGGCCGTGGCCGAGCCGGCAATGAGTCCGCCGCCCCCCACCGGTACGACCAGCGCCTCCAGCGGGCCGGCCTCCTCCAGGAGCTCCAGGGAGGCCGTGCCCTGACCAGCCATGACGAACGGGTCCTCGTACGGCGGGACCAGGGTGAGCCCGCGCTCGACGGCCAGCCTCCTGCCGATCTCGTCGCGGTCCTCACTGTAGCGGTCGTAGAACACGACCTCCGCCCCGTACCCACGAGTGGCCTCGACCTTCTGTTCCGGGGCGTCCCGCGGCATGACGATGACGGCGCTGGACCCCACGAGAGAGGCCGCCAACGCGACCGCTTGGGCGTGATTGCCGGACGAATAGGAGGCCACCCCTGTGCCGGGACGAAGCGAGGAGATCTTGTTGTAGGCCCCGCGGAACTTGAAGGCCCCACCGCGTTGGAAGTTCTCCGCCTTCAAGAAAATCCTGCCGCCCACCCGCTCGTCGAGCGTTCGCGAGGTGAAGACGGGGGTCCGGATGGCCACGCCATCCAGCCGGCGGGCAGCCTCCAAGACATCATCCAGCCCCACCGGCAACCGTTTCTGCGCCCGCTCGGTTCGTTGCATGAGCTGTCCCGAAGATACACGCCCGGGCACCTCGGACCGCCCCTAGCCGGACCGAAGGACGAGCTGGCCCGCGTACGGCCCGCGCCCGGTGAGGCAGGCGGCTCCGCATTTCGCGGCGAGAGCCAACGACTCCTCCACGCCGAGGCCTGATCCGAGGCCGAAGGCAAGCCCTGCCGCGAAGCTGTCCCCACAGCCGTAGGCGTCGACCACGGGCCCGGGGATCGGAGCGGCCGGGTAGGTCCCTTCGATCCCGTCCGCGGTGCGATATCGCCCACCCGACCTCCCATCCGTCCATACGACCACCCGCGGAGGTGGCTCGAGGTCGCCCGGAGCGTAGCGCTCAGCCTGGTCGCGACCGCTTCCCACCAGCGCGTCGAGCGGGACCCCGGCCCGAGCCAGCTGCGGGAGGATCCGAGCGGTGGCCACCAACACGCTCGACCGGCGGGCGTGGCGAAGCGCCGCCTCGTCGCCGGCGGTGAAGTACACGGCGTCGGTTCGGTCAAGAACGTCCCAGGGGAGCGGGTCCGCCCCGTTCGGCCCCATCCGCTCGCCCATGACCGTGATGGTCCGTTCGCCGGAAGCATCGATGAAGGTGAAACCCCGACGCTGCGGGGTAGGCCGGAAGACGGCCTCCACGCGCACGCCGAGCGCGCTGAGGTCTCGGCCGGCCCGGTGACCGATCGGATCGTCCCCGAGCGCGGCGAAGAAGGCGCACTGCCCGGCCAGCTTGGCGAGCTGCACCGCGGCCACCGACCCGCCACCTCCGGGCTCCTCCCAGGCTTCCAGCGCGTGGATGATCTCCCCGGCGAGCGGGACGCGCTCGACACGGGCGAACTCGATCCACTCCACATGACCCACCACGGCCACCCTCATCGTTCGCCCTCCGCCCATCGGACACCGGCCAAGATAAGCCGAACGGCCGAGGTTCTGTCCGGGAGCCGCCGGGTAGGATGCGCGGGCGATGCGATGCCCGGAGTGCGGATCGAAGCGGGTCCTGGTCCTGGTGCATTCCCTCCGGGCACTGTGCGGCGCGTGCATGTATCAGTGGTGCCCGCCCGACGACGTCGACCTCATGAGGGTGGCGCGGGGCGCCGCCGCGATCTCCGAGACCATCGCGATGGACCTTCCCCCCGACCCGCCGGAAGCTGCTGTCTCCTCCGAACTCTCTGAGCCCCCGGAACCGGCCTGACCGCGACCCCCGAAGCGGGGCCATCGACCGTTCCTCAACCCCTTGGCGCGGCCAGCCCGATGGGCGCACAATCCGCTCGCGGTGGAGCCGGCCATGGACCAGGCGCTGCGGTCGATCGAGCAGTGGCGTTCCCGTGGCCGCCTGGTCGAAGTCGAGGGACGGGCCATCTTCGCTACCCTGGACGGCGACGGGCCCCGCACCGTGTTGCTCTTGCACGGGTTCCCGGGTTCGTCGTTCGACTGGCGCCGGGTCATCCCGCTCCTCGCCCCTCACGCACGGGTGGTGGCCTTCGACTTCCTGGGCTACGGGCTCTCCGACAAGCCTCTCGACGCGCGGTACTCGCTGTTCGAGCATGCGGACCTGACCGAGGGGCTCGCCCGGGCGCTCGACGTGGAAGGCTGCCTGCTGGTGGCCCACGACATGGGGAACACCGTGGCGGCCGAGCTGCTCCGCCGCACCGAGGAGGGACGCCTCGAGCTGCGCATCGAAGGCGTGATCCTGACCAACGGCTCGATCTTCGACGAGGAGGCCGAGCGCTCTCCCGGACAGCGGTTCCTGCTCTCGATGCCCGA
>VAYC01000015.1 GCA_005885025.1 Actinomycetota bacterium
GGAAGCCCCGTTCGGGGGGTTCAAGAGGAGTGGGATGGGCCGGGAGATGGGTATGCATGCCGTCCAGCTCTACACCGAGGTGAAGAACGTCTTTTTCTCCGAGGAGTAGTCCCTAAGCCGCCAAGGGGGCTTGAAATGGTCTGGACGTTTCGCCTAGCGTACGGGCGTCCCGACACGGGCGGGAGGGGGGCAGCATGGACAGGAGGGAGCCGGTTCACTCGGACCGGGATTCGGCCGACCTTGCCAGGTTCGGCTACAAGCAGGAGCTGAAGAGAACCCTCGGGGTGTTCAGCTCGTTCGCGGTCGCATTCAGCTACATCTCGCCGTCGACCGGCATCTTCACGTTGTACTTCCTCGCGCTAGGCGCGCTCGGGGGGGTGATGTGGTGGAGCTGGCCGATCGTCATCGGTGGCCAGTTCCTCATCGCGCTCAACTGGGCAGAGCTGTCGAGCCACTACCCGATCGCCGGCTCGGTCTACCAGTGGACGAAGTACTTGTCGGGCCGGACCTACGCGTGGTTCACCGGGTGGATCTACCTGTTCGCCGGCGTCATCACGGTGGCCGCGGTCGTGGCCACCCTTCCTCTGGCGCTGATCCCGGTGCTCAACTCGGTCTTCAACGTCCACTTGAACAACACCTTGGGGAGCTCGGACCAGCGGGTGGTCGCCTTGATCACGCTGGTGATCATCACGGTCCTGAACATCTACGGCGTGAGACTCGTGGCTCTGATCAACAACGCCGGGGTCGTCTTCGAGATCCTCGGGATGGTCATCTTCGCCGTCTTCCTGGCCGCCCTGCACAACCACCAGGGCGTGGGCGTGATCTTCAAGACCGGTGGCGCGAAGATCACCCCGAGCACCTTCCTGGTCGGGATGTTCATGAGCCTGTTCGTCGTCTACGGATTCGATACCGCTTCCACACTTGCGGAAGAGACCCGAGATCCCAGACGAGAGGCACCCAAGGCGGTGCTGGCCTCGATCACCGGTGCGTTCATCATCGGGGCTTTCTTCCTGTGGGGCACGTTGATGGCCATCCCGGATTTGAAGAAGGCCGTCACCGGATTGTTCGGGCCGCAGACGATCATCGAGTCGCAGCTGAACAGCGCGCTCGCCACGACGTACCTGGTCGTGGTGGCGGCGGCCATCTTCATCTGCTGCCTGGCCATCATGACCTCGACCATCCGGCTGTGCTTCGGGATGGCTCGGGACGACCAGCTCCCGGTTTCCAGGGTACTGGCGAAGGTGAACCCACGGTGGCACACGCCGGTCGGGTCGTGCATCGCCATTGGGTTGTTGTCCGCGATCCCGTTCATCCAGTTCGGGGGAGCGACGATCATCGCCGTCTCCGCCACGGCCATGATCTACCTCAGTTATCTGCTGGGGAACGTGGCCGTCCTGCGGGCCAGGCTCAAGGGGTGGCCGCGTGTCAGCGCCCCCTTCAAGCTGGGCCGGTGGGGCAAGCTGGTCAACTTCCTGGGGATCGCGTGGGGTGCCGGCATGCTGGTGAACTTCTTCTGGCCGGCCTCCACTGGCTCGCTGCGCGTGTACGCCAACCCGAGGCCGAACCAGACGGACTTCCTCGGGACTGGCAAGCCACTGGTGGACCTCTTCGGGCTGGACTGGCTGAACAAGATCCCAATCATCTGGACGGTCACGGCCTTCATCGTGATCGTTGGCCTGATCTATTACTTCGTGTTCCAGCGGAACAAGCCGTTCACACCGGTCGTGCCGCCGGAGGAGGTCCCCGACGTGAGGGTGAGCGCCTAGAGCGCGCGGCCGCTCCATTCGTACCGTAGGAGGCCGGCGGTGACCGTCGTGTTGAAGCATCTCCTCCGAAGGGTCGAGCGGGCCGGACCACCGGCGCACACCCAGATCGAGGAGCGTCTGGCGGAGGCGATGGCGGCCGGCGAGCTGCGCCCCGGTGACCGGCTTCCACCGGAGCGGGAGCTCGCCGAGCGTTTCGGCGTGAGCCGCATGACCCTCCGGCACGCCCTCGACTCTCTCGCGGGCCGGGGGATGCTCGTTCGTGCCCGCGGCCGTCGGGGGGGCACCTTCGTCGGCGAACCGAAGATCGAACGGGACCTCACCACCCTCGCAGGGCTCACTCATCAGCTCAGGCGACAGGGCCATCGGGCCGGGGCCCGGGTCCTCGCCGCGCGCGAGGGACCGGCAAGCCGTCGCACCGCAGGCGCACTGCGGCTCGAGCCCGGGGACCGTGTGTACGAGGTGGTTCGGGTTCGACTCTCTGACGGTGAGCCACTGGCCCTCGAGCGATCGCTCTTCCCCGCTGGCCGCTTCCCCGACCTGCTCGACCAGCCGCTCGACGCGTCGCTGTACGAGCTGCTGGAACAGCGGTACCGAGAACCTCCCGTTCGGGCGGTGGAGCGTCTGGAGCCCGTGGTCGCCGACGCCGACGAAGCGGAGGCCCTGGGGGTGAAGGAGGGAGCGCCCCTCTTGCTCGTGGAGCGGGTCGCCTACAGCGCGGAAGGCGTTCCCCTCGAGTACGCGCGCGACCTGTTCCGCGGGGACCGAACGCGGGTCCTGGTGGAGAGCGGGCTGCCTGCACCAGAGGCCGGCCGATGAAGGGTGGGGCTCGGGCCGTCGTGGTCGGCGGCGGAGCGGGCGGGGCTTCGATCGCCTACTGGCTGACCCGGCTCGGGTGGAATGACGTCGTCTTGTGCGAACGGGCCGAGCTGACCAGCGGGTCCACGTTCCATTCGGCCGGGCTCGTCGGGCAGCTTCGGGGGTCGCTCAGTCTCACCAGGATGATGATGCGGTCGGTGGACCTCTACCGGAAGCTGGAAGGCGAGGTCGGGCTCCCCACGGGGTGGCATGAGGTCGGGTCGCTCCGGCTGGCCTCGTCCCGGGAGCGGATGGAGGAGCTGGCCCGCCAGGCTGGATGGGCGAAGACCTTCGGGTTGCCCCTCGAGCTCATCTCCGCCCGAGAGGCTCAGGAGCGATTCCCTCCCATGAGCATCGACGGGGTCCTGGGTGCGGCCTACCTCCCCACCGACGGTTACATCGATCCCAGCCAGCTGACGTTCGCGCTGATCGAGGGGGCCCGCGCGGGCGGTGCGGAGATCTGCACGCAGACCCGAGTCAGGGGCATCGACGTGCAAGGGGGCCGGGTGGCCGGAGTCGAGACCGATCGCGGCCGGATCGAAGCTGAGGTCGTGGTGAACGCCGGCGGGATGTTCGCTCGTGAGATCGGGGCGATGGCCGGCGTGAACGTACCGATCGTGCCGATGGCCCACGAATACCTGATCACCAAGCCATCCGGTCTCCCCCTGGACCTCCCGACGATGCGCGACCCGTCGCTGCTCGTGTACTTCCGGGGTGAGTCCGGAGGACTGGTGGCGGGCGGCTACGAGCGAAACCCGGCGCCGTGGGGATTGGACGGCATACCCACCGACTTCAACAGCAAGCTGCTGGCCCCGGATTGGGACCGGTTCTCCCCGCTCATGGAGAACGCCGTCGTCCGGGTCCCGATGCTGGAGGACGCCGAGGTCATCCAGCTCATCAACGGGCCGGAGGCGTTCACCCCCGACGGTGAGTTCATCCTCGGCGAGTCCGAGGTCCGGGGATTCTGGGTGGCCGCGGGGTTCTGCGCCCACGGGCTGGCCGGGGCCGGCGGCATGGGTCAGCTCGTGGCCGAATGGATCGTCGAGGGGTTGCCGGCCTTCGACGTTTGGCACATGGACTCTCGTCGGTTCGGCAGGGCCTACCGAAGTCGTGAGTACACGCTGGCCCGGACCACCGAGGTCTACTCGACGTACTACGACATCAAGTACCCCGGACAGGAACGGCTGGCGGGGCGGCCGCTTCGGCTCTCGCCGACCTACCCGAGACTGGAAGGACTGGGCGCGTCGTGGGGGGAGAAGTCCGGATGGGAGCGGGCGAACTGGTTCGAGTCCAACGCTCCCGACGGTGACGATCGGCTTCGTCCACGAGGCTGGGCGGGGGAGATCTGGTCGCCGGCCATCGGCGCCGAGCACCGGGCGTGCCGGGAGCGGGCAGCGCTCTTCGACGAGACCTCGTTCGCCAAGATCGAGGTGGCCGGCCATGGGGCGGAAGCGTTCCTCCAACGGATGTGCGACAACGACGTGGCCAGAGCGGTGGGGAGCGTGGTGTACACATCCATGCTCGACGACCGAGGAGGGATCGAGTGCGACTTCACGGTTACCCGCGTCTCCGAGGATCGCTTCCGCATCGTCACCGGCACGGCCTTCGGGCAGCACGACCTGGCTTGGATCCGTTCGCACGCGCCCGACGACGGCTCGGTTCAGGTCCAGGACGTGACCAGCGCCTATGCCTGCGTGGGGCTGTGGGGGCCGCGGGCCCGGGACATCCTCCAGCCGCTCACCACGGCCGATCTTTCGAACGACGCGTTCCCTTACCTGCGGGCCAGGGAGATCGACGTGGGGCGGGTGCCGTGCCTGGCGCTGCGCGTCACCTACGTGGGAGAGCTGGGGTGGGAGCTGTACGCGCCGATGGAGTTCGCGCTGGCGCTGTGGGACACGTTGTGGGAGGCCGGCGTGCCGTTCGGGATGGTGGCCGGCGGCTACAAGGCGATCGATTCCATGCGGCTGGAGAAGGGCTACCGTGTGTGGGGCGCCGACATCACGCCCGACGTGAACCCCTTCGATGCCGGTCTCGGCTTCGCCGTGAAGCTCGAGAAGGGAGACTTCATCGGTCGGACGGCTCTGCTGGACGCTCGGGAGCGCGAGCCGGGCCAGGTCCTCAGGTGCCTCCTGCTCGACGACCCTCGATCGGTGGCGCTGGGCGAGGAACCCGTGCGCGTGGACGGCCTGATCGCGGGGCGCGTGACCAGCGGGGGGTTCGGCTATTCAGTGCAGCGATCCATCGCCTACGCCTCCCTCCCGGCCGGACAAGCCGAGGTCGGTAGGAACGTGGAGGTCGAGATCTTCGGGACGTGGGTACCAGGAACCGTGGCTCGAGAGCCGCTGTTCGACCCGGCGGGCGAACGGATCCGGGCATGAAGGGGTCTGGTGTGCGCGTTGATCCGCTCCGGGAGGAAGACCTCCCCGCGGCGCTTCCGCTGTTCGCCGGCTACCAGGGCTTCTATGAGGCGACGCCGGACGATGCCGCGAACCTCCGCTTCTTTCGTCGGTTCGTCGCGCCGAGCGACGACGGGCTGCTGCTGGGGGCGTGGGTCGGAGAGGAGCTGGTCGGCTTCGCCTGCCTGTACTGGACGTTCAGCTCGACGCACGCGGCCGAGATCGCCCTCATGAACGACCTGTTCGTGGCCGAGGGGCACCGCGGGCAGGGGATCGGGCATGCCCTGATCGATGGGGCCGTGGAGGCGGCTCGGCGGCGCGGCATGCACAGCCTCGAGTGGTTGACGGCGGTCGACAACCACCGCGCCCAGCGGCTGTACGACCGGACGGAGGCGGCGCGTGCCGCCTGGTACGGCTACGAGATCGGCCCCTTGCAGTAGCGGCCGCCGAAGCCGGCGAAGCCTTAGCCCCGCTCCACCGCCGACAACCAACCGGTGAAGCGAGGATCGGCTTCCGCGGTGCGAAGCCGGGCGAAGTTTTCCTCCGCATAGGCTTTGAAGTCGAAGTCGAGCTGGGAGATCCCCTGCTGCACCACGCCCCACATCGCCTCGAAGAACGCGCCCATGAACCGCATCAATCGAACGGAGGCGAGGTCTCTTCGGCGAACCTCGCCGAAGTATGCGGCCAGGAGGAGCTCGTCGTTCTCAAGTTCGTACTCGTGCTTGACGGAGAAGTTCCCGAGGTCGAAAAACCGGTCACCCATCCCGGCATACTCCCAGTCCACGATCCGGATGCGCCGGCCATCGTGGATGAAGTTCGCGTTGAGCAGGTCGTTGTGGCAGGAGACCACCGGCTGAGGTCCGCGGGCTGCCTCGATCCTGCCTGCCACCGACCGGGCCCACTGGTAGTCCTCGGGGATGGGAACGCCCCGGGCGCCGGCGGCCAGGGCATAGGACTCGACGACGCGATGGGAGTCGAAGCGGCTCGGGATGGGCGGCCCCTCGTGGATGGCTCGGAACGCGGGGGCGAGCTGCTCGATCGTCTCCGGCGAACGCATGCGCTCAGGAGGAACCGGCTGGCCCTCGATGAACCGCGTGACCAGATACCCTTCCGGTTCCACGACCGCGTAGACCTCGGGCCCCACGCCGATGCTGGCCGCCATCCGCGCTGCGGCCTGTTCGGCTTGGCGGTCGATGCCCAGCAGCTCTGTGTCCTTCCCGCCGATCCGCAGGACGAACGCCTCCCCGTCCACCACCACCTTGAAGTTGTGGTTGGTGATGCCCCCGCCGAGCGGCTCGAACGACGGATTCCGGCCCGGCCACACCCGCTGGATGATGCTTTGGGCGTCCACGAAACGGATTGTGCTGGACCCGGCCTCGGGGCGCTAGGCAGGATGTCAGGCCCAGTGCTTGCGTTGCGGAGATCGTCGCGCGGCATGTGGAGGCTTGTTGGTAGATTCGGGGCATGAAAGACCAGAACTACCTGCCTCCCGAACGCCCGCCGCGCAAGCCGGGGCAGGAGCCCAGTGCACGGCTCACGCTCGACGCCTACGTGCGCATGCGCAGGGAGCTCGAAGGGCTGAGGTCCGATGGCCGGACGAAGATGGCCGAGCGTCTCCTTCACGCCCGGGAGTTCGGCGACATCATGGAGAACGCCGAGTACGACGCAGCCAAGCACGAGCAGGGATTGATGGAGGCGCGCATCCGGTCGCTCGAGCGCATGCTGAAGGACCCCGACATCATCGAGGTGGTCGAGAGCGACGAGGTGGGGCCGGGAACGCTCGTGACGCTTCGCTTGACCGACGCCGAGACGGCCGCCGATGAGGACGAGGATGAGACGTACCTCGTCGCACTGTCGGCCGAGGAAAGGGCCCCGGGGGTCCGGACGGTGACCTCAGCGTCGCCGCTGGGCTCGGCCTTGTTGGGCCGGCGGGTGGGCGACCGTGTGACCTACGAGGCTCCTGGCGGCACGTTCACCTACCAGGTCGTGCGCTGCGAGGCCTTTCGGCCGTCCTGAGCACGCTGATCGTCAAGGGTTGAGCTCCGGCGGGGCGATGTCCGATCGTGTTTCGGCTATCGTGGCGCGGTGATCAGGCAGGACGATCGCAAGGACACGCCGCACGGGTCTCGCCTTCGTCCTGGCGCTGGTCGCGGTGGGGTGTGCGAGCAAGAGCTCGAGTGCCTCGGGGCCGACCACGCCGGCGCCGACGGCGTCGCCGTCCGCCACGGTCGGCGGGGGTTCCAGCCAGGGATCGGGCTCGGGCGTGACGGCCGCCGCCACGGTCAAGCAGGGACCGGGCGGCCAGTATGTCTTCTCCCCATCAAAGCTCACGGTGACGAAAGGCCAGACCATCGCCGTCAAGAATGTGGGCAGCATCCCCCACACGTTCACCATCCAGGGCAAGGGCATCGACGTGGTCAATCAGGCCGGCCAGAGCCAGAAGGTCAAGATCGACCTGGCTCCGGGGACGTATACGTTCATTTGCACCTTCCACGTCAAGCTCGGGATGCAAGGGACGCTGATCGTCAAGGGTTGAGCTCCGGCCGGGCGATGTCCGACCGTGTTTCGGCTATCGTGGCGCGGTGATCGGGCAGGACGATCGCAGGGACACGCCGAACGGTTTGGACCCGCCGGCCTCGGCTTATGAGGCCCGTCTCCGCGACCTCCTGAGCCGGGTGGCAGCAGGCGAGGTCTCTCCGGGCGAAGCTGCGCACGCCCTTCGAGACCTCCCCTTCACCGACCTCGGTTTCGCCAAGGTCGACCACCACCGCGAGTTGCGGCAGGGCGCCTGCGAGATCGTGTACGGGCAAGGGAAGACGGCGGCGCAGGTCACAGGGATCGTGCGGCGGCTCCTCGAAGGGAACGACGGGCCGGTGTTGGTGACGCGGGCCGATGCCGAGCAGGTGTCGGCGGTTCGCGCCCTCGCCCGCGAGTGGGGGCTGCCGACCGAGGAGCGTCCTCGGCCGGGCGCGGTGGCCGTCATGCGGAACGTTCCACAAGCTGCCGGGTGCATCCTGGTGATGACCGCCGGGACGTCCGACCTGCCGGTGGCCGAGGAAGCTGCGCTGACGTCGTCCGTGATGGGTGCCGGGGTCGAGCTCGTCGCCGACGTCGGCGTGGCTGGCCTGCATCGGTTGGCCGGCCACCGGGAGCGGCTGGCGCGCGCGGATGCGGTCGTGGTAGTGGCCGGGATGGAAGGCGCGCTGGCCAGCGTGGTCGGGGGGTTGGCGACGGGGCCCGTCATCGCTTGTCCGACGAGCATCGGCTACGGCGCGAGCTTCGGAGGCCTGGCCGCGCTGCTCTCGATGCTCAGCTCCTGCGCGCCGGGCGTGGTGTGCGTGAACATCGACGACGGCGTGGGCGCCGGATACGCCGCCGCGCTCGTGGCCCGTCGAGCCGGCCGGGGCAAAGCGGGCTCGTGAGCGCGCTCCTGTACGTCGACGTGATCGGCGGGGCGGCCGGCGACATGCTGCTGGCGTCGTTGTTGGACGCTGGGGCGCCGATCTCCGCCGTCCGGGACGCGGTGGAGGCCGTGCTTCCTGGACGCTTCGCCATCGACACGGTACCGACCAGTCGAGGCGGGATGCGCGCTCAGCTGCTGCGCATCGAACGGGGGCCGGATGCGCCCGACGCCGAGACGATGGAGCCGCGTTCGTTCCACGACCTCGTCGCCGCCGTCAACCGGGCGAACCTGCCTCCGCCGGTGGCCGCTGCCGCGCGGTCGGTGCTCGATCGGTTGGAACAGGCCGAGTCCCGCATCCACGGCGTGGAACCGTCGGAAGTGCAACTGCACCAGCTCGGTGACGACGACACGCTGCTCGACGTGGTGGGGGTCGCCGCAGCACTCGACGGTCTGGAGATCGAAGAGGTGTTGGTCTCCACCGTCCCGCTCGAGGCGGAAGGGATGCTCACCGGCTGGGGTGACCATCCTTCCGTGCCGCTCCCCGCGCCCGTGACCCTGGAGCTGCTTCGGGGCTTCCGGACGCGGGCCGGGGGCGCTGGAGAGATCGTCACACCCACGGCTGCCGCGATCTTCGCCGCGCTCGGCGCGTCCACGGACTCCTTCCCGGAGATGACGATCGGATCGATCGGCTATGGGGCCGGGACGAAGGATCCGCCGGACCGGCCGAACCTGATGCGGGTCGTGGTGGGGTCAAGGGCGGCCCAGGGAGCGCAGGCCCGAGAGCTTGTCGTGATGGAAGCGAACATCGACGACCTCACCCCCGAGTTGATGGCCGACGCGGTCCAGGCCCTGTTCGCGGCGGGCGCCCTCGATGCGTGGACCACGCCCATCCAGATGAAGAAGGGCCGGCCGGGGATCCTGCTCTCGGCCATCGGCGAGCCCGGCGCCGAGCCGCGCCTCCGAACCACCTTCTTCGAGGCCACCTCGACCTTCGGGGTGCGCTCGCACCGGGTGACTCGGGCCGAGCTGGAGCGGCGGATCGCCACGGTGGAGCTGACCGACGGCAGCGTGCGGGTCAAGGTGGGACTCCTTCAGGGACGGGTCGTCACCGCTACGCCTGAGCACGACGACGTGGCGGCGCTGGCCGCCCGGGCCGGACGGCCGGTGCGTCGCGTCTACGAGGAAGCGGCCGCCGCGGCTCGTGCGCTTCGCTACGCCGAGTCGGACCGATGATCGCTGCTCTGTTGGAGCGCCTGGAACGGCGTATCGTCGGCTACGGTTCCGATCGCGCCCTGGTCGCGTTCTCCGGCGGGGTCGACTCCGCGATGGTAACGGCGCTGGCGGCCCGCGCGCTCGGCCCCGAACGAGTCACCGCGGTCACGGCGGTCTCCCCGAGCTATCCGGCCGGCGAGCTCGAGTCGGCCCGGGAGACCGTCGCCGCGCTGGCGGTCGCCCATACGGTCGTGGAGACACGCGAGGTCGAACGGGAGTCGTACGCGCGCAACGACGTCATGCGCTGCTACCACTGCAAGGCCGAGCTCTACGGCGTGCTTCGAAGGATCGCGGCCGAAGCGCGGGGCTCGGTCGTGCTGGCAGGGGCCAACGCGGACGACCAACTCGACGTGCGACCGGGGTTGATGGCGGCTGAACAGCAGGGGGTTCGCAACCCGTTGTTGGAAGAGGGAGTGGGGAAGGCAGACGTTCGGGCTCTCGCCGCTCATCTCGGCCTGGCCGTGGCCGGCAAGCCGGCGCTGGCCTGTCTCTCCTCTCGCGTGGCGTTCGGCATTCGAATCACGCCCGACCTGCTCGCCCGGATCGATCGGGCCGAACAGGCTGTCCGGGCCCTCGGGTTCGACCCCGTGCGGGTCAGGGATTTCGGGGAGCGAGCCGCCCTCGAGGTCGAGCCAGGCGACGTCGGCCGGCTGCTGGTCCATCCGCGATTGCCGGAGCTGTTCGAAGCGCTGCGCGCGATGGGGTGGGGCGAAGTCGAGGTCGATCTCCTCGGCTACCGGCAGGGCAGGATGAACGTTCTGGCCTAGCCGGATGTTCGGGCCCGCCGGGCGGGAGGCTCCTCGACGCGCTCCCCGGTCGGAGCGAGAGCGTTCCGGACGAAGCTCAGCACCTCCCGCTCCCGGCGTTGCAACGCCATGCGGCCGCGATCCTCGCCGACCACCGCGCGGAGCACACCGGCTTCGGTGATCGAACCGATCACGGCCGTGTACAGCGTGAACAGCAGCAGGGCGGGGTCCTGGCGCCGGATCTGCCCGTCCTTCATCCCTCGCGCCAGGAAGGCCAGGGCCCGCAACCGGAGCGGTTCGAGCACGCCGGCGAAGCGTGCGACCACGTCCGGCCCGAGCCGGCCGGCCTCTCGGACGAACTGCGGGAACTCCGGCCACTCCTCGGCCAAACGGAAGATGGTGTGGATCACCGCTTCGGCCTTGCGCGAGCTCGAGGACTCGGCCTCGAGGGCCTCGGACAGCGCGGCCGCCACCCGCTCGCTGGTCTTCCCCACGCACGCCTCCAGGAGCACTTCCTTCGAAGGGAAGTAGTAGAGGAGCGTCTGTTTTCGGACCCCCGCGGCTCCGGCCACCGACTCCAGGCTCGTGCCCTGATAGCCACCCCGTCCGAACTGCTTGATGGCCTCTTCCAGAAGTCTTCGGCGGGTGGCCTCCCCGCGCGGCCGGGTCATCGCCAGACCTTCCTCCGGCCCGTGCGGGGGAGCGGACGGCTCGACTCCCACACCCGTCTCCATCGCGCGGCCTGGGGTCCGGCCACCGAGGGCGTGTGGCCTTCGGCGTCACGCCGGAGCGAGGCATACCAGTTCGTGGCGTCCTCGTCCCACAACCGGGCCAGCTCCTGCTGCAACCGGCGCGAGAGCGAACCGAAGTCCTCGCCGTCGGCGGGCGACAACGCCCGGCCGAACCGAACCGACACCGGCATCCGCCCCTTGTTCGGCCAGGACCGCCCACGGGGCATGGCGGCGTAGGTCCCCCTGATGGCCACAGGAACGACCGGAACCCGATACTCGGTCGCCAGCCGGGCGGCCCCGTGCCGCCAGCGACCCACCCAGCCGTCCTTCGACCGCGTCCCCTCCGGGAAGACCAGGATGTTCCACCCTTCGGTGATGAGCTGGCGAGCCGTGACGGTGGCCCGCTTCCCGCCGGTGCGTTCGATGGGGAACGTGTTGAACACGAGCGCGGTGGCGGCCGCCCGCCACCACACGTCGAAGAAGTAATCGGCCGCCGCGGCGACCGCCGTCCGCTGCCGCCACCGCTTGGGGAGCGAGCAGAGGAACAGGGGTGTGTCGACGTGGCTCGCGTGGTTCGCCACGAAGATCACGGGGGGCCTGACCGACTCCAAGTTGTCCACGCCCTCCACCGAAGGTTCGGTCTCGTTCCAGACCAGCGGACGGAACCCGAACCGCAGCAGCCCTTCACGCACAGCCTTGGCGGCCGGCGTCCGAGCCCACGCCGTGGGGAACTCGCGAGGCTCGGGATCGGCGAGCCAGGGCTCGGCCGAGCGGGGAACCAGCGGGCGCCGGGTCCACCGCCATCCCCGGGCGACTTGACGGACCTCGTCGAGCAGCGACCCCGTCCCCGCCATCAGCGGACCTCCGCGAGGGCGAGCGGTGGCACATGCAGATACGTGATGCGGGGCGAACGCCCCACCGTCTCCTCGGCCATCTCGAGCGCATCGGCGAAGTTCGAAGCCGTGCGAAAGCCCATCCGTCGCACCGCCCTCCTGTCGGCGCCGACGAAGATGACGTCGCCCAGGTAGTCCATAGCGTGGGCGCCCCAATACCACATGTAGAAGGGATGCACGCCGTGATAGGCGTGGCTGTTCCGGTACAGGTGTATGTACCAGGGGTCGGTGGCGTACTGGTACTCGAACTTCGCCTCGATCTGCGCCGGATCGTTCGTCTCTGACAGGACCTCTTCGAAGAAGTCCACGTAGCTCGGATGGTGGACCTGATGGAACTCCCACGGCACCGGGTGGAACAGGATCATCGCTCCGCCTGGGCGAACCACCGGCTTGTTGCGGTAGAGGTTGAAGTAGTACCCGAGCCCGAGGCACTGCACCAGGATCGGGTTCATGATCGAGTTCACGTTGTACGGGCAGATGTAGGGAAGCCCGACCACCATGATGTCCGACTGCCCGTCAACCTCCACGAGCTGCTGGCGGTGAACGTTCGCCATCGTCTGCGCGTGGACGGCCTCGGTCTCCCCGGCGTGGATCCCCGTGACGCCGTAGGGCGACGCGATGCGCTGGAACACCTCGCGCCGGACGCGGGCCGGAGACTTCTCGTTAGCACGCCTCGCGGCCAAGTACGTGCCCTGGTCGGCCAGCGACCACTCCCACTCCCGCTTGTTCATGAACCCGAACGGCTTGGGAAAAGTCTCGTTGTTGAGCGTTGTTTCGATGGTGAAGATCCGAAGGCCGTTCGAGGCGAGCAGCTGTCCCATCCGGGCGCAGGAATCGTGCAGCGCGGAATGGGTGGGGTCCATGTATGACCGCGAGTTGAGCATGGTGTGCACGGTGTGGTGGTGCCGGAGGGATTTGTACGAACCGAGCCCCACCGGCACCGACTTGTGGCCGCCGTCCATGGCCACCAGGTTGATGTTCACGTAGACGAGGAGGTCCGACTCAGCCGCCCTCCGGTTGATCTCCACGTCCTCGCCGCGGTCCGTCTGGCCGATGTAGGCGAGGGCGGACGGGTCCTCGGCGTCGTGGTTGGTGAGGTCATGCGGCCAGAAGGATCGGAACACTCGCTCGCCGACCGCCCGCTTTATCTCGGAGGCGGTCATTCGGCGATGCAGGGAGTTCGCCACCACGACCTTCACGTCATCGACGCCGCGGCGAGCCGCCACCTCCAGGACCTGCTCGATGACCCTGCCCCGGATGTCCGGGGTCTGCATGGGGGGCAGGGGGATCGAGATGTCGTCGACGGCGATGGTCAGCCGCATGCCGGGCTTCATCAGCTCGGGGAGGGGCTCGGAGTTCGAGGGGTTGAGGAGGGCATGGCGGATGGCGCCGGTGAGGTCCTTGATTCCGGGCAGCGAATCCGGAGGGTAGATCACGCGGGTCCCGAGCGGGAACTTCTGGAGCCGGAACCCCTCGCCTTCGTGCACGAGGATCGGCGGCGTCCGCTCGTCCACCTCCAACACGAATCCCGGTCTTGGCATCTCACTCCCCCCGTGGGTTGAATGTGACCTTCGACGTCCCCAGGCGTCCCGCGGCGAAGGCGTGATCGAGCGCCTCCCGCCACCGCGACAGTGGGTACTCACCACCCACCATGCCCTCCAGGGGCGCCTCGCTGGCCAGGTCGATGGCCAGGTCGAAGGTCGAACGTGGCCCGCTGTCGGTGAGCTCGGTCCCGCTGGCGTAGGCCCCGGTCAGCTCGAGCTCACGGAACCACACGGGTGCCAGGTCGGCCCCGGCCGCCGGCATCCCCGCCAGCACGACGCGGCCCCCGGCCCGAGTGGTGCGGAGGGCGACGTCGAGCGAGGACTTGGACCCGACGCAGTCCATCGCCACGTCGACGCCGCCCAGCAGATAGGCGCCGCCTCGCTCGGGGTCGAGCCGGTAGGCGCGGGTGGCCCTCCGGAGCGCGGTCACGGCTTCCTTGGGGTCGACGACGTCGGTCGCTCCTAGCTCCCTGACCAGGTCCGCCTGCCGCTGGTGCTTCGCCACGACAACGACACGGCCGGCGGGAGTGAACGCCCGCAAGGCGAGCACGGTGAGCGCCCCGACCGTCCCGGCGCCAACCACCAGCACGGAATCCCCCGCCTCAGGACGAGCCCGCAGCACCGCGTGAACGGCGCAGGCCAGCGGTTCGACCAGGACGGCTTGGCGGTCGGTCATCGAATCCGGCACTGGGTGAAGCTGCGACCGGTGGGCCACGAACGTCTCGCCCCACCCGCCTCCCGTATCGGCGCAGTAGCCGGTCTGAAGGCCGGGAGCCACGTGGCCGACCGTGATCCGGTCACACCGCCCAGTGGAACCTCCCGCGCACGACGGGCACGGCTCGAGTCCTCGCGCTTTGCACGACAACACGGGCTCGAGCACCACCCTGGTTCCCGCGGGAAGGTCCTGACAGTCGTCGTAGAGATCCCCCACCACCTCGTGTCCGGGGACGAACGGCATCGACACCAGCGAGGAGAAGTAGAACGAGACTTGCCCGGAGACTGTTGCGAGATCCGAACCACAGATCCCCGACAGACGCGGTTGAACCCGGGCCCATCCGTCGCCGACCAGGACCGGTTCGTCCCGATTGACCAGACGAAGAGGTGCGAGTGGCCCGGCGAGCAGGCCCGGCACTCGGTCGCCGACGGCACGAGCCGCCACGTACCGGGTGACCGATCGGTACAGCTCGACCGCGAGCATCAGAGCACCGCCCCTTCCGGGATGAGGACCCGGGGCGTGCCGTTCGCGCTCTTCCAGTCCTCGATCGGCCACCGGCGCCGGTGGGCCACGCGGTACAGCGACACGTCGGGGTTGACAGCGACGGGGTTCCCCACCACTCGTAGCAAGGGGAGGTCGGAGTGACTGTCCGCATAGGCGTAGGAACGCTTGAGGTCGGCGCCGGTCCGTTCGGCATGGGCGCGAAGCCACCCCGCCCTGGCCTCGCCCACCAGCGGGGGCTGGCGAAGATATCCCGTGTAGCGGCCGTCCTCGGACGCGAGGGAGGTGGCCACGACCTCGTCGAACAGCGAAGCGAGGGGCCGCACGAAACAGTCGAGGGCCCCGGTGATGAGGATCGTGCGGTGGCCTGCGGAGCGATGCTCGCGGATGCGCCTGACGGCGGCAGGAGAGAGCCGGCGCAGCACCAGTTCGGCCACGTCCTCGTCCACCAGCCGTTCCACACCTTCCACGGAGGCCCCCTCGTAGCGGCGGTAGAACATGCGCAGGAACTCTCCGCGGTCACGCCGCTCTGCCCCGAGATAGCGGGGAAGAGAGCGCGCCACCGCGGCCACCTGGCCCGGCCAGTCGGCCCTCGGCAGCTCGGCCATGCGCAGCCACAGATAGGACTCGACGACGTTCGAATCGAGCAGCGTCCCCTCCATGTCGAACACCGCCAGCACGCCGTCCTGGCGCGGCACCACGCTGACGGTTGGCTTGGGCCGCTCCGGCGTGATCGCACGCAAGGCGACCGTCACGGCCGGGCAGTGCACGTCCTGGAGGTAGTGCCGCCAGTCGATCACGCCCGAGTCGAAGGGGAAGTCCCGGCGGTCCTCGTCGGGCAGCGACTGGTGCAGGGCGAGCATCCGATCGTCGGTGTAGATGACCTCGATCTCGACGTACGCGCCGTACAGGTCGGCGTAGCGCCGGACGAAGTCCAGGCGGCCTCGTTCCCGGTCAACGCGACGGACCAGTTCGCGGACGCGATTCGAACGGGGCAGCCTCGAGACCAGACGCTCGGTCGCGTCGAGCAGCTTCTCCCCGGCCCGGAGCTTGCGTTCGACCTTTCGTCGCCCGGGAAACCTCCACTCCGGGACGCGGATCTCGCCTCGGCCTCGCTCGGGAAGCGGATACCGCTCGAAGTACGCGCGGACGTACTCATAGAGCTTCACGTAGGTCAAGGGGTTCCGGGAACCCGAGGAGACGTGGTAGTACGCGGCGCCGCGTTCCGGTTCCGGTGGGTTCGCCGCCACCGCCAGCATCGCGTTTACCACGAGGTCGATGGGGATCAGGTCGACGACGCCTTCAGGGAGACCGGGGAACTCGGGAATGGAACCGCGCCCGTAGGCCAGGATGATCGGCTCCGCCATCTTGAAGCCCTCGATCCACCCGGGGTAGGGATGCTGGAGGGCGCTCTCGATGATCGAGGGGCGAACGATCGACAGGGGGAGCCCGTGCTCTGCGGCCAACTCCTCCGTGGCTCGCTCGCCGAGCGCCTTCGTGAACGTGTACACGTCGGGCCACCCCAGGGCCTGAGCGCGGGCACGGCCGTACTGCACGAGGCGGGCGTCCACCCACTGCCGGCGGTGCTCCTCGGCCGCCGCCGCCACAGCGATCGGCCCGGCCCGGCGGTGCTCGACGCGCGCCTTGTCGATGAATCGGTCGAGCATCTCGGGCTTGCGCGAGGCGTCCTCGACCTGTCGCCGGGCCGACGAGGCGGCCTCGGCCTCGGTCCGCCAGTCGACTCGATGCTCGAGGGTGGTCTCGGGCACCACGCCCTTGGTCATCCCGGCCACGTAGGCGGTCGAGACGTGCACGAGATGCGGCCTGCTGCCACTCGCCGCCACGGCCTCGTACACGTGGGTGGCCCCAAGCAGGTTGATGGAGAAGGCCTGGTCGATCGGTGGGTCGAAGGACACGGTGGCCGCGCAGTGAAAGAGGAGGTCGAGGTCGGCAGGAAGGTCCGGAACGCCTTCCGCCACGTCCCCTTCCAGGACCGTGACGCGCTCGCCCAGCAGCCGCTCCAGGGCGTCCGCCCCGATGCGTTCTCGCAGCTCGCGGAAGCAGTTGCCTGCCAGGACCTCCTGGACCCGGGCGATCGGTGGACTGCCGTAGCGTCCGCGAACGAGGAGCGTGATGCGCGTATCTGGGAACTCGGCGAGGAGTCGTTCGAGGAGGGCGGTCCCGAGGAATCCGGTGACGCCGGTGACGAGAACGTGCTTGCCCGCCAGTGAGGAGCGGATGCGAGAACCCGCCCCCCGGGCGCTGGGGTCGTCTACCACGCGGTAGATTATTGTGCGGCTGCCGGCTGCGAAGCAAACGCGGTCCCGTGGGACGGGGCCACACGGCAGAATCGAATTTTCTGACCCAAAAACGGAGCCGCCGGAGTCCGAAGACTCCAGCAGCTCCAACTGCTTTTATACCTCCGGTCCGATTCTCCAGTCAAACGGCGGCTGCGATTTTGTCACTCTTTCTGGCTGCCCTTCGAAACGCCGCCCCACAGCTGTCGCCAGGCCGAAAGGGCTCGCTGCAGTACCGTCATCGAACCCAACGCCGTCATCAGGGCCAGCACCGGAGTGAGGGTGCCCGGTACCGTCAGGCCGATCATCAACAGGACGTATCGCTCCAGCCGCTGGACGAACCCCTCGGTCAGCGCGATGCCTTCCGCTTCGGCTTCGGCCCGGATGTGGCTCACCAACATCGAGACGATCAACGTGGACAGGGCCAGGGCCGCCGATAGCCGATGCCCCTGGCCCCTTCCCGCCAGTGACCAGAAGAGGCAGCCGAACAAGATGAAGTCCGAAACCCTGTCCGTTACCGAGTCCAGGAAGGCCCCCGCCCGGCTCGCTTCTCCCCGAAGGCGCGCCAGTCCTCCGTCGAAGATGTCGAGCAGCCCGGCCAGGATCAGCAGCAGCCCTGGCACGAGCCGGCGCCCGGTGACCAGCAGCCATCCGATCAGTCCGTTCGTGGCGAGTGATAGGAAGGTCAGCTGCCAGGGACGGAGTCCCGCGCGGTACAGGCCGGCCAGGGCCACGCGGTACGGCCACTTGAAGACCGTTCGGAACAGCGGCCCGATGGCGCTCTGGCTCCGACGAGGAGCGGGGAGGTCGCGAACCCGTGGGGGATCGCCCTTGGCCATGGCAAGCAAGAGCCTACGCCTTGCGTGTGGTGCGTTCGGACGCGAGCAGCGGCGTGTTGCCCTCGAGCCCGCCCTGGGCAAGACTCACGCCGAGAGGAGGAAAGGATGAGCAAGCGAGCGATGGACTTGATGGACTCGGCGGCCCAAGCGGTGGCGAAGGTGGCCTCGAAGGCACCGGGCGTGGCGAAGAAGGTGGCGGAGGGGGCGCCGAAGGTGGCCAAGACCGTGGCCGACAAGGTCGGACCCGCCGCCAAGCGGGTGGGGGCTCGCGCCCCGGGCGCGGTGAAGAAGGTGGCTGACAAGGTGGCCGAGAAGGCGCCGGTGGTGGCCCGCAAGGTGGCAGAACGCGCCCCCGCCATGGCCAAGCGGGCCGGAGCGTCCGTGGCCGCTGCTGGGGAGAGACTAGCTGCCCGGACCCGCCAAGGCGCGCCGAAGACCGCCGCCAAGGCCAAGGTCAAAGCCAAAGCCAGGAGCGCCACGAAGACCGCCACGAAGAAGGCTTCGACGGCGAAGAAGAGCGCGTCGCGAGCGGTGAAGAAGAAGCGCTAGCGCGGCCGGCCGGACGGCTCCTCGCCCGGCCCCGGGCGTACCAGCACCCAAGGAACCGCGAAGAGCGGCGCCCACATGAAGAAGAGCGGGATGGCGGACTTGGTGGCCGCCGCCACCGCAAGCAGCCCGAGTGCCACCGCGAACATCAGTGCCGTCAGGGCGAGCTTCGCCGTTCCCGTCATCAAGCTCATCTTACGGGCGGCTAGTCCGAAACGATCCTTCCCGGGCCCCGGCCTACGGCAATCGACGCAAGATGATGGAATGGGCATACGCGCCGGCGTACGCCAGCGTGTGTGACCCGTCGCCGGTGGGAACCTCGTTGGTCACTCGAATCGTGACTTTGTAGTTCGGCCCAACGATGCGAGGAAAGGTCACGTCCACGGTGATCGGACCGATGAACCCCTCAACGACGCTGAAGCTGCCCACGACATGCCCCTTGATCACGAGATTCCAGTCGACGTGCGCGCCGTTCGTGAGGGCGTTGGTCACCACTTCGACCTTGAGGATCGCCCTCCTCACTGAGCTGGGGCCGCTGAAGGTTTGGGTGACGCGATCCCCCCTCGCTGCCGACCAGAAATACCCGACCTGATGGTCATCGATGAACCCGACGCTTGCGACGACGGTCGAGCCGCTCGACGGGAACTGGAAGGTCGAGGACACCCGATCTGCTGAGGCCGGCGCGCCGACCGTAGTGGCATACCCGGGCGCTACTGCCAGGAACATGACCGCGACCACGGTCAACAGGCCGACACCTGCGAGCTTTGTGGTGCGTCTCACCGTACCCCCCTCTCTCGACTCACCGACGACGAGGCTAAACAGGCGCCGGAGTGTACACCCACCAGATCGGCCGGTCGAAAGACGGCATCGTGCCCACGGAAGTGTTCGATGTCGGGCAGCTCGGGCATGGGACAAGTCTCTATGA
>VAYC01000281.1:0-443 GCA_005885025.1 Actinomycetota bacterium
CCGGAAGATCTCATGCAGACGCAGGCCTTCGAGTTCGCTCGGTACCACGTCACGGACGTGCCGACGTTCTTCCAGAGCTCCAAGCGGTGGGCGCTTCCCTCCGCCCTCCCCAGCGCGGTCAACGGGACGGCCGTCGGGACGCTCCGGCCGTACTACGTGCTCCTCAAGCTCCCTGGCGACACCAGCGAACAGTTCGTCCTGTTCGAGCCGTTCACCCCTCCGGGGCGGGGCAACATGGTGGCGTACATGACCGCCGGCTCCGATCCCGGCAAGTACGGGCAGCTCCGGGCGTTCCAGTTCCCCACCGGGGAGAACGTGGACGGCCCCTCGCAGGTTCGCAGCCTCATCAGGCAGGACCCGACCGTGTCGCAGCAGCTCACGCTGCTCTCCCAGCGAGGATCGGACGTCATCTTCGGCGACCTGTTGATCGTGCCGATCGAGAG
>VAYC01000281.1:462-6368 GCA_005885025.1 Actinomycetota bacterium
ACCCCCATCCCCGAGCTCAAGCGCGTGGTGGTGATTCACGGAGGGAACGTTTCGGTGGCGAACTCACTGGCGGACGCCATCGATCTGTCCTTCGGCCAGGCTCCGCCGCCTCCTTCCGGAGGGCCGGGTCCGACCCCGGGAGGCTCGGTCGCCGACCTCCTGGGCCAGGCGCTCCTGCACTTCCAGCGGGCCCAGCAATTCCTGCAGCAGGGGAACCTGGCCGCGTATCAGGCCGAGATCAACGCCGCCCAGAAGCTCATCCAGCAGGCGGCGCAGCTGGCCAAGAGCGGCGCATCGCCCTCGCCATCCCCCTCGCCCTCGGGCTGAACGGCTCGCTCCGGTTGCCGGAACTCGCGGGCTGTTGCTAGCATCGACCTGCGGGGTGGAGCAGTCTGGTAGCTCGCTGGGCTCATAACCCAGAGGTCACGGGTTCAAATCCCGTCCCCGCGACGAAGCCCTGCGGCTTCTTTCACGCACGAACGAGGACGCCCGATCGCCCAACGGACCCGTCGACACCGCAGCCGGTCACGCGCGAAGGAATGCGAGCACCGCGAGCACGCGACGGTGCTGGTCGGGCGACTCGGGCAGCTGGAGCTTCATGAAGATCTGGGTGATGTGCGCCTCGACGGTCCGCTCGGTGACGAACAGGCGGGTGGCGATCGCACGGTTCGACATGCCCTCCGCGACGAGTCCGAGCACCTCGCGCTCTCGGTCGGTCAGCTGCGAGAGCGGGTCTTCGCGGCGTCTTCGCCCGACCAGGCGGGAGACGATGGTGGGGTCGATCACCGTCTCGCCGTCCACGATCCGCCGCAGGGCGTCGACGACGGTGGCGATGTCGAAGACCCGTTCCTTGAGAAGGTACCCGACCCCCTCTGGGTGGTCCTGGATGAGCCGCAGTGCGTAACTCGGCTCGACGTACTGAGACAGGACCAGGACTCCCACATCTGGATGCTTCGCCCGGATGGCCTGGGCCGCGACCAGCCCCTCGTCCGTATGGGTGGGAGGCATGCGGATGTCCACGAGCGCAACGTCCGGTTGGGTGCGGTTCACCTCTCGGACCAAGGCCTCCGCGTCCTCGGCTTCCCCGACGACTTCGATTCCGGCATCCTGCAGAAGGCGAACGATTCCTTCTCGCGTGAGCATCACATCGTCAGCGACCACTATGCGCACGGGACCTCCGCCCGCACCGTCGTGGGCTCCACGACCAGCCACCCACCCAGCGCGCCGACGCGATCGGCCAGATGGCTCATCGAAGCGGTGCGCTCCGAACCGTCGTCTGCCACCGTGATCACGAGCCGATCGCCATCCCGAAGCAGGCTCAAGCCTACGAACGTCGCTGCCCTCGCCGCCGCATCCTCGATCGCCTCGGCAACCACGATGTAGACCGCGGTCTCGACTGGAGCCGGATAGCGCTCTTCAACTGTCTCGGCGACCTCCACCGGGAGCGGGGCCTCGTCCACGAGTGACGCGATCGCAGACCCGACCCCGGCCTCGGTCAGGATGGCCGGGTAGATGCCGTGGGCGAGCTCGCGAAGCTCTCCTAGCGCCGCCTGGGCCTCACCGGTCGCATCGGCCAGAAGCGAAGCGGTCTCGGCTTCGCCTTCAGCCTGAGCAGCCGCGGCGGCCAGCCGGAGATCGTATGAGAGCGCCAGCAGCCGCTGCTGAGCGCCATCGTGGAGGTCCCGCTCGAGCCGGCGCCGCTCCGCATCGCCGGTCTGTACGATCCGAGCGCGCGAGGCTCGAAGGTCGATGAGCTGGGTGAGGACCTCGGCTTGGAGCCGCTCGTTGTCGAGGGCCAGCCGGACATCGGCGCCGATCTCCCGCTCCAGGTCCGCGACCGACGCTGCGTGCGTGACGACCGCCACCTGCCGGCCGTCTCGAACGAGCGCCGTGACCGCCCGCCCCGGCGCGGCGACCGGCTCGCGAACCGGAGTGCCGTGCGGGTCCACGTAGCGCCTCGAATCCGGGAGCCAGTAGGCCAGGCGAAGCTCCGGATCACCGACCGCCCGGGCGAGCGCCGACTGCAGGGAACCCGGGGATGGGGCCTCGCCGAGACCGGCGACGATCCTTCCGACGGAACGTCGCTGCACCCGGGCACGAAGGGCAGTCCACAGCAGTCCGCTGGCGAGGAGGACGACCGCCGCGCACTGGATCATGAAGATTGAGAGAAACACCGGGTCCAAGGGGTCCTCCGCGGCACGAGATAGCGCGATCGAATGGGCCCCCGTGGTGGCCCCCAGCACGAGTCCCGCGACGGACATCGGCCACAGGACGCGTCGCGCCGGGCCGGTCGCTGCCACGAGCCGCCAGACGCAGAATGCGGCGAGGGCCCCGGCCGCCGCCATGACGAACCAGACGTCCATGACCTGGATCGTGTGAGCGACTCCCGGGAGCGAGCGCACGAGAAACGCGTTGTCCGTGCAGTTGTCCCAGCATTTCGGGTCGAAATACGGGTCGCGGAACAGCGCACGGCCTAGTGACGACAACACCGCCTCCAGGTAGACGGAGGAAACCAGCAATCGGGCGAGCTTGGACTGAAGCCGTCCGCTCGGATAGGCCAGCACGACGTGTATGAGAACCGGGAAGAGGAAGCCAGCGAAAACCATGCCCAAGCTCCGGACCAACGGCGGCCCCCCCGTCCAGCCCACCCAGAAAGGAGCGAACCAAACGAAGCCCGCGACCAGGGCCAGGTCGCCGATCCGGCCCGCCGGTCGAGTGAGCGATGTGACCAGCCCAGCCACCACCAGTGCGAATCCGGTGAAAACCGCGAGGGTCGCGGCCAGGCCGGAGCTTCCCGCGTAGGTCGTGAATTCACCGGGACCTCTGGCGACGGCGAGGGCGCCCAGGCCGTACACGAGGGCGATCGCCCCGACCGCGAGCCGAAGGAGGTTCGTTCGACGCACCGGGGCGCTTGTCACGGCTAGATTGTGGCACCTCCCACGATCCGATCATCCGTGGTGACCACAATCCGAGTGTGTGGTCAGCCCCGATGTCCTTGCCTCTCTTAATCCGTACGTTGCCGACGCGAGATCGAGCACAGAGCTCGGTCGAAAGAGAGCGAGGAGGGCAAGATGAACGCTCAGCTCAATGGCATGATGCTCCAGGCGAAGATCGCCCGTCGATCACGGGGCTGGTTTGTGGCGATCGCCGCAGCCCTGGTGGCAGCCGGCGTGGCTTCCGCGCTGCTCCTCACTCGGAGCGGAGCTCCCAGCGTGCCGGTGCCGATCCAGGCGCCGGCCGCGGTGGCTCCGGCGGCGTCCATCCCGGCCAGCGGAACCGTGAGTGCCGGATCGATCGGGAATCAGGGAGCGGCGACACCCCGGAGGCTGGATGACCGCCGCTTCGGCGAGCCGATCGGTCCGGTCCCCCAAGCCACGGCCCCCTCGGCGGGGAGTGGTCAGGGCGATGGTGAATCAACGGGCACTTCGAGCCAGGGAGACTGCGTCGCCTACCAGCCGAGATGCTGACCGCTGGGCTGCAGGCTCAGGCAGTTCGAGTGGCGTCGACCATTTCGACGCCACTCGCCTGTGGAGTCCGGGCTTGCTCAAGCTCCCCCCGGTTAGGTCGGGGCGAGATCGTGGCACCTCCACTGATCCGATCATTCGTGGTGGCCACAATGACACCATGAGGTCAGCCCCGATGCTCCCCACCGTCTTGACCGATAGCGTTGACATCGCTGTCCGGCGAACGGAAGACGAGAATATGGATGAAATGAAGAATCGAGCGGCGTACACCATGCGACGACGTGGAGGGCACGGTCCCGAAAGCGGGGGCCGCTCGAAAGAGGGCCCCCGGATCTCCCTTCTGGGCGGTTTCCGGTTGGAAGACGAAGGGGCCGCCATCGTCCTCCCCGAGGGGTCCCGGCGCCTCCTTGCGTTCCTCGCCTTGCGCGGCCGGTTGGTGAAGCGGCCNNCTGGCCAGTGTCCACAGAGGAGCATGCTTCCTCCAGCCTCCGCACAGCGCTCGCGCGGCTGCCCGATTCCGGTCGGGCGGCGGTGGAGGCGACCGCCCGCGACCTCGGCTTGTCCGGCAGGGTCACGGTGGACATCTGGGAGTCGCGGGCTCTCGCTCACCGGCTGCTCGCCCCGGAGAGCTCGACGCAGGGAGGAGACGTCGGAGCCGGGGCGGTCTCGGACCTGTCAGGGGAACTCCTTCCCGACTGGTACGACGAATGGGTGCTCATCGAGGCGGAGGACTGGCGGCAACTCCGACTGCATGCATTGGAGGCTCTGGCGACGCGGCTCACCGCTCGAGGACACTACGGCGATGCGGCTGCGGCCGCCCTAGCCGCGGTGCGGGCTGAGCCCCTCCGGGAGAGTCCCCGTGCGGCCCTGATCCGAGTGCACATCGCCGAGGGGAACATCTCCGAGGCTCTCCGGGAATTCGCCAGGTATCGGGAGCTGCTGATGGTCGAGCTCGGGGTGGAGCCCACCGAACGGCTCCACGCCCTCGTGGCTGACCTGTTCGACGTCACGCCGCGGTAACGGCTCGCCTGCACACTGCGGGCATGACAACCCCAACAGCCTTGCTGACGATCCGAGCCTGGTGTGAGGACGGCTCGGAGCATCCACTACGGGCGGAGATCCATCTCACCCAGGATGTCTCCTCTGGCTTCCAGCATGCCCTGACCCTGGCCGATTCGGAGCGGGTGGTAGAAGCGGTGCGGGGCTTCCTCGAAGACCTTGTCTCGTCCTCCGGGTGATGAGGTGTCTCAGTCGATGAGGTTTGTGCCTGGGACTACGGGCGGGAGGCCACGACGTCGGCGAAGTGTCTTCGCCTTGGTCGCCGTGGCGACGGTGGCGGCTGGATGCACCAAGGGTGCGTCCCCGGTGACCTCGCCCAGCCAACCGCCGCGATCCGTCGCAACCGCTCCCCCAAATGTCCCGAACCCGTTCAAGGTCACCGCGCGGTTCGACCCGTCGTCACTCGGATTGGAGCATCCCATCGGACTGGCCATCGGACCCGATGGCAACCTCTATGTCACGGACACGAGTCAAGCCGTCGCCGTGATCTCGCCGGACGGGAAGGTCCTCGGACAATGGGGCAGCCCGGGAACCGGTGCTGGAGAGTTGTCCTTCGTGTCGTTCTCCGGGGACCCGTCCGACATCCACGCGGCGATCGCGGTGGGCTCAGACGGTCAGGTCTACGTGTCCGACAACGGCAACTACCGGATCCAGGTCTTCTCTGGGTCCGGGGCATTCACCCGGCAGTTCGGAAGGAAGGGAAAGGGAGAGGGCGAGTTCCAGACCCCCTTTGACATCGCGGTCGACGCTGCGGGGAGTGTTTACGTCGCCGACGACCAGGGAGAGAGCGTGTCGAAGTTCTCTCCGACTGGCCATTTCGAGTGGCGTATCGGTGGCTTCCAAGCGAAGGATCCGGACCTCATCGGCCATGAACATCTCGCGCTGGTCGACGCCCACGGCCGGGTCGTCATGGTCAACGACGACATAGGTAGGGTCCTCTATGTCAACTCCAGAGGGCACAAGGTTGATGGCTTCAGCGCACCCGGATGCAACGTGACGGTCGACGCACTGGGCTACACGTTCGTGAACAGCTGCTTCTCAGGCCAGACCCAGGTCTTCGACAGGAAGCACAGCTTCATTGGAGTCTGGTCCGGCCCTGACAACACCCTGTCGATGGCCCCGGTGTTCGGATCGAACGGCAGGGTCTTCGCCCTCGGCCAGGACGGCACGATCCTCGAACTGGAGGTCACTCTCCCATGACTGGACTCTCACCCTCGTCGACCTGGACCGTGAACAAGAGGGGTCGGACCCTGCCCTGGATGAAGGGCCGAGCCCTGCTCCCAACGGTCGCTCTCGCAGTTGTTATGGCGGGCTGTACAGCCGGCGCGGGAATCGGGGACAAGGCCGGCGGCGCCGGCGAACAGGTCGTCTTGCGGCTGGCCA
>VAYC01000281.1:6659-7141 GCA_005885025.1 Actinomycetota bacterium
CTCGGCAGGCTTCGGGTCACGGGCCTGGCCGTCCTAGCGGATGGCCTGCGCAAGCCGATCGCCGTAGAGCGTCCGCTGCTCGGTCCCGCGGACTGGCGCGGCATCACTTTCGCTGCCTTTCGGTCGCAGGGCCAAGCCGAAGCCATCGAAGCTCTCGGCGCCCGAGCCTCGGACCTGTGGGGAGGGCCCCTCTCGCAGGCCCTGGATGCCGGAGAGATCGGAGGCTTCGAGAAGAGCCTCCTCATCTACCAACTGACCGGCCTGAAGACTCAGGCCCCGTACGTGACGGCGAACGTCAACTTGTGGCCGCAGATGGTCGCGCTGCTGGCGAACCCGGACCGCCTGGCCAACCTCACCGAGGCGCAGAGAGCATGGCTCCAGAGGGCTGCCCGGGATGCCGCAGCCGGCTACACGGACCTGATCGAGCACGAGGATCACATCGTCGCGGACCTCTGCCAAGGGGGCGCCCGCCTGGCCAACGC
>VAYC01000281.1:7278-8856 GCA_005885025.1 Actinomycetota bacterium
CGGAGCAGGATCTCAAGAGCAGGTCGCCACCGATCCGATAGCCGGAACTTGGACGACAGGGAAACTCACGGAGAGTCAGATCGTTCGGGCCTTCGTCGCGGCGGGCGGCTCGGAGAAAGAAGGGCACGCGGTCTTCTCGGGGCTGGGGGACGGGAGCAAGGACTTTGTGGTCCTTTCGATGTCCTTTCAGGACGGCTTTTTCGTCGCATACCAGAGCGGTGACGGCCGTCCCGCGGTTGAGTCGGACCACAGGCGCTACGAACTGGCCGACGATGGCTCGCTCATCCTCCGGAGTGGGGATTGCACCGTGAGGTATCGGTACGACTCGAGCAGTAACACCCTCCGACTCTATGTGGTGAAGCTCGAAGGCTGTGGCGGCGACGGGCCATACAGCACCACCTTCTACGCGAGTTTCCCGTTCATCAGGTCGAGCTAGAGATGCGCCATCAAAGAGCTGGCCCGATAAGGAAGCGAACTCGCTTCAGCATGCTCGCCTTCCTCGGTATGGCGGCCATCGCGGCGGCGGCCTGCACGGGGGGCGCGGGGAGCGGAGACAAGGCCGGCGGCGGGGGCGAGCCAGCCGTGCTGCGCCTGGCCGAAGGGGCCGCTGATTCATCGACCGACCTCGCCGTCGCGGACTTCGTGGTTCGGGTTGGTCAGCTCTCTGGCGGCGATCTGCGCATCGAAGCCGTTGGCGGGTGGGGGAACGGAGAACCAGGGTCGGAGCAGCAGACCGTCCGCGACGTGGAAGCCGGCAGGGTCGACCTTGGCTCGGTGGGGACCCGCGTGTTCGACACCCTCGGAGTCAACAGTTTTCAGGCTCTGGGGGCGCCGATGCTGATCGATAGCTACCCGCTGGAAAGGGCGGTCATCACGAGCTCGATCCCCGGCCAGATGCTTACTGATCTCGACAAGCTCAAGGTGATCGGCCTGGGCATACTCGCGGATGGGCTGCGGAAACCGATCGCCGTGGCGCGTCCTCTCCTGGGCCCTGCGGATTGGCGTGGCATCAGCTTCGCCGGGTTCCGATCCCGAGGCCAGGCACAGGCAGTCGAGGCGCTTGGGGCTCGACCCAGCGACGTCATCGGTGAGGAGCTCACTGTGGCCCTCGCCAATGGCAGCGTCCAGGGAGCCGAAAACAACCTCCTCGTCTACGAGAACGCCACCAGGCAGTCCGTGGCCCCGTACGTGACGGCGAACGTGAACCTGTGGCCGAAGACGGTCGCACTGTTTGCGAACCCTGGCCGCTTCGCGAAGCTCTCGGTCCAGCAGCGGGGGTGGCTCCGTCAAGCCGCGCGCGAGGCCGCCATGGGCTCAACCGGCTTGTTCGAGGACGAAGGTCGGCTCGTCGCGAAAGTGTGCGCGGCCGGAGGCCGCCTGGCGAACGCGTCGCCGGCTGACCTTGCGGCCCTGCGTCAGGCCCTCACGCCCGTCTACGCCTCGCTGGAGCAGGATCCTCAGACAAGGGGCTTCATCGAAGCGATCCAGCAGCTCAAGCGATCGACGCCTGACGGACCCGCTCTGACCATCCCTACCGGCTGTACGGGGCAGGCCGCGAGCGCTGGGGAGACGAGCGAT
>VAYC01000281.1:9039-12279 GCA_005885025.1 Actinomycetota bacterium
CGACAACGCAACCTACGAAATCGGAGACGACGGCACCCTGGCCTTTCTTCATGGCAGCCTCACCGAAACGTATCGGTACGACCTGAGCGGCGACACCCTGCGGCTCCACTTCGTGAATGGAGAGTGTGGTTCCGGCTGTGATTACAAGGCACTTGACCCCCACGGCCCGGTCGGCCCGACGTTGTACGCAGGCTTCCCGTTCACGAGGTCGAGCTAGCAATGCGGCGCCGAAAGAGAGCGCGGAGCACGCTGAGGAAGTCCGCCCTTATCGGCGTGGCGGCAATCATGGCGGCCGCCTGCACCCGTGGCGCGGGGGCCGGGGACAAGGCTGGCGGCAGAGGGGAGCCAGTCGTGCTGAGGGTGGCCGAGGGAGCCGCGGATTCCTCCACCAACCTCGCCGTCGCGGAGTTCGTGCGGCGGGTCGGTGAGCTCTCAGACGGTGACATGCGGATCCAGCTCCTTCCCGATTGGGGCGGAACCGAGCCAATGGTCGAACAGAACATCGTGCGGGGTGTCGCCGAGGGCAAGGTCGACCTGGGCTTGGTAGGGACGAGGGTCTTCGACACGCTGGGCGTCCGCAGCTTCCAGGCCCTGACCGCGCCGATGCTGATCGACAGCTATTCGCTCGAGCAGGCGGTGATCGGTAGCGACATCCCGGCCCGGATGCTGGGGGGACTCGGCACCCTCAAGGTGACCGGTCTGGCCGTGCTCGGTGACGGCCTGCGCAAGCCGATCGCGGTCGAGGGGCCGCTGCTGGGCCCGGCCGACTGGCAGGGGGTCACCTTCGCCGCATTCCGGTCCCAGGGTCAGGCCGAGGCGGTGCAGGCCCTGGGGGCTCGAGCGACCGACCTTTGGAACATTGGGCTCACCAGCGCCCTGGCCAGCGGGGAGGTCCAGGGGTTCGAGAACAACCTTTTCGTCTACCGCGCAGCAGGCAGGCAGGGCAACGCGCCGTACGTCACTGCCAACGTCAACCTGTGGCCCCGCACGGTCGCTGTGGTGGCCAACCCCGACCGGCTGTCCCGGCTCACCGCCGTGCAGGAAGGGTGGCTTCGGCAAGCGGCGAAGGAGGCGGCCGCCCACTCCACGAGCTTGGTCGAGCACGAGGATCAGATCGTCACGGATCTCTGCCAGGCAGGGGCCCGGTTCGCGAACGCCTCCGAGGCCGACCTTGCGAAGCTGCGCGCGGCGTTCGCCCCGGTCTACTCGTCCCTGGAGCGGGACCCGCAGACGAAATCGTTCATCACCCGCATCGAGGTGCTGAAGCGATCGACGCCCGCTGGTGCAGCCCTTGCCATACCACCGGGATGTACCGGTCCCGCGCCGGACTCGGCGCGGGGCGGGGTCACCAGCGAGGATTCGATTGCCGGCACATGGACGACGGGGAAGATCACCGAGAACGAGTGGGTCCGGGCCTTCATCGCCGCAGGTGGCACCGAGAAGGAGGCGCACTCGTCCTTTGGCGCAACGGGGACCACGCACTGGTCGCTCCGGTTCGATAGCGGCTCCTTCATGTTGATCCAGCAGGATGGCTCGATCGGATACAACACCCTGTACAGAGTCAATGGCGACGGCACCCTCACCCTCTGGAGTGGGGATTGCACCCACCCCGCGATGTATCGGTACGACCTCACCAGCAAGACCTTGAGGCTCCACACGCTGACCCAGTGCTCTTCTCATGACGCGCCATACAACACAGCCCTGTTCGCCAGCTTCCCGTTCACCAGGTCGGGCTAGCGATGCGGCGCCCAAGGATGGCGGGATGAAGGCGCCAGTTCGGCTCAGGATCTTCGCCCTCGCCTGTGTCGCGGCCATGGTGGCGGCGGGCTGCACCGGCGGCGCGCGAGCGGGGGACAAGGCTGGCGGCGGAGCGGAGCCGATCGTGCTGACGATGGCCAATGGATATGGGTCATCGCCATCGACCACAGATCCGTTGCAGTACGAGCCTGCGGTCGCCTACTTCGTCAAGCGGGTGGGGGACCTCTCTGGCGGCGAGGTGCGCATCCAGGTCGTCGACGACTGGGGGAACCACCAGCCCGGGTTCGAGCAGCAGATCGTGCGCGACGTCGAGGCCGGCAAGGCGGATCTGGCTTGGGTGGGGACCCGGATCTTCGACACCCCTGCACCGATGCTCATCGACAACTACCCACTGGAGCGAGCAGTGATCGCCAGTGACATGCCGGGCGAGATGCTGGCGAGCCTCTCCAAAATGCGGGTGACCGGTCTGGCCGTGCTGGCCGACGGTCTGCGCAAGCCGATCGCCGTCGCCGCTCCCTTGGTGGCTCCAGCGGATTGGCGAGGGACCAGCTTCCAGGTGTTCCGATCGACGGGACAGGTGGAGGCCATCCGGGCCCTGGGGGCGCGGCCCATCGAAGGCGGCAAGAGCGTCCAGGGTGCGATACAGGGCGCCGAGAAGAACCTGCACATCTACCAAGTGGGCGTGTTCGCGAGCCAGTTCCCTTACATCACCGCGAACGTGAACCTGTGGCCCCAGACGGTGGCCCTTCTTGCGAACCCGGCCCGACTCTCCGGGCTCTCCGAAGCGCAGCGTGGGTGGGTACGGCGCGCGGCGGCCGATGCCTCCGTCCGTTCGACCGGCATGTTCCAGGACGAGGCCGCCATCGTGGCGGATGTGTGCCAGAAGGGAGCCCGGTTCGCCAACGCATCGGAGACCGACCTGGCATCCCTTCGCCAGGCGTTCGTCCCCGTTTACTCGNNNTGAGCAGGATCCGCCGACGAAGGCGTTCATCGAACGGATCGACGCGCTCAAGCGCACGACCCCTACCGGGCCGGAGCTGGCGATCCCGGCGGGGTGTGCCGACTCGACCGTCGGCCCCAACACCGACCCGCTGGCCGGGACGTGGCACACCGGACACATCACTCCTAGCCAGTGGCTGCACGCCTTTATCGCCATGGGCGGTTCAGAGAAAGAAGGACACGAAACTTTCGGCGCCAATCACCCCTACAAAGTGGTAACGCTCAGGTTCGAAGGCGGTGTGTTCAGGTCGTACTGCGGCGGCGAAGCCTCCGTGAGTGGCCTGGACCAGGGGCAGGTCGACGCGCTCCTGGCCTCTGGAAGTCCACCGGAGCTGTGTGGCTTCGGAACCTACGAGATCGGGGATGACAGCACTGTCGTCCTCCGCGGTGACTTCACCGACACGTATCGGTATGAGCGAGACGGTGACACCTTGTTGCTCCGCTTCCTGAAGGGCGATTGCGGCCTCGGCTGCGATTACGGGG
>VAYC01000282.1:0-3309 GCA_005885025.1 Actinomycetota bacterium
CAGGTAGATGGCCGAGTAGTTCCGCTTTCCCCCTCCCCATCCGGGACGGAGCTCCAGCAGCTCCGGCCGGGCCAGCGTCAGGACCAGCAGCGGGCCCTGGGCCCAGTCCGCCAAGTGGTCCACGAAGTCCAGCAGCCCCGAGTCGGCCCAGTGCAGGTCCTCCAGCACCAGCACGAAGGGCAGGCGCGCTGCCATCCGTTCCAGGAACCGCCGCCAGGCGTCGAACAGCTCTTCGCGGGAGAACTGGGTGGCGGACTCGCCCGCACCGACCAGCGCCCCGATCTGGGGGGCGATGGCCTCGTCGCCGAACAGCAGCTCGGCCGCCTTCCGGGCCTTGTCGGCAGCGACCTCGGGAGCGTCGTCCTCGAGGATCTCGCACTGCGCCTTCACCGCGTCAGCCAGCGCGCTGTAGGAGACGTTCCCATAGGCGAGGCAGCGGCCCTTGCGCCAGTACGCCAGCGTGGAGAGGGACTCCAGGTAGTTGAGCAGCTCGTAGGCGAGTCGCGACTTGCCCACGCCGGCCGCGCCGAGCACCGTCACCAGCGCAGGCCGGCCCTCCGCCTCCACGCGATGGAACGTCTGCTTCAGCAGGCCCAGTTCCTCGTCCCGCCCGACGAGTCGCGCCTCGAGCCCGAGTGAGGGCCGCTCCCCGCGGCGACGAGCCTTCACTCGCAGGGCCTGCCAGGCGGGGATCGGCTGGTCCTTGCCCTTCACCGCCAGCGGGTCCAGCTCCCGGTAGTCGATGACGTTCTTGGTGGCCGCGTACACCGCCGGGCCGACCACGACCTGCCAGGGTTCTGCCGCCGTCTGCAGCCGCGCTGCCACGTTGACCGCGTCGCCTGTAAGCATGCGGTCGCGCGGCCCGCCGGCCCGCTCCAGGTCCACCAGGACCTCGCCGGCCTCCACCCCGATCCGCATCTGAAGCTGGGGCCGGCCCTCCGCAGCGAACCCGCGGTTCAACTCGCCCATGACTGCCTGCATCTCGATGGCCGCGCGGACGGCCCGCTCGGGGTCGTCCTCGTGCGCCGTGGGCACGCCGAACACCGCCAGGATGGCGTCGCCCATGAACTTCTCAAGCAGCCCCCCGTATCGCTCCACTTCCTCGGACAGGCGATCGAAGGCCCGGCGCACCACTGCCTGGACCACCTCCGGGTCCTCGCGCTCGGCCAGCGAGGTCGAACCGACCAGGTCGGCGAAGAGCGCGGCGGCGAACTTCCGCTCCTGGCGCCCGGCGGCGGCGCCGGCCGGGAGCGGGCTGGCGCAGTTCAGGCAGAACCGGGCCCTTTCGGGGTTGTCCTCGCCGCACGAAGGGCAGATCCGCATGCCGGAAGTGTATGGCCGAGACCGTGGAGGGCGGGCCTCCGCCGGCTGCCGGACCGGTCTGTGCTTCAGGCGGTCCCTTCCTCCGCTGCCCGGCGGGCCCGCTCATCCCACTCGCGGCGCCGGCCCTCCGGACCGAGCTCGTAGAGCCGCTTGCACTCGGGACAGATCGGGAACCGCTCCGGGTCGTGCGAGGGGACCCACACCTTCCCGCACAGGGCGATCACCGGCGTACCGTTGACGATCGCGTCGGCCAGCTTCCCCTTCTCGACGTAGTGGGAGAAGCGGTCGTGGTCCCCCTCGTCCAGCCGAACGTCCGTCCGCTCTTCCTGGATCGTCTCGGTCCCCGCTCGCCGCTCCATTGATGGCAAGGCTATCTCGTGGCCGGCGGATTGACCCAAGCTTGACCCGAGCTTGACTTGGAACCG
The DNA here is from genome assembly GCA_005885025.1 of Actinomycetota bacterium. Lineage (GTDB taxonomy): Bacteria > Actinomycetota > UBA4738 > UBA4738 > UBA4738 > AC-52. The sequence continues at coordinate 1,749 of VAYC01000282.1, forward strand.
ATGCCCTTCAGTCGAGGCGGAAACTCGATGACCAGGAGGCGCACGATCCGATCAATCTCGGAATATCGTGCTGACGATCGGATGATGAAGAAAGCCTCACTCTTGACGGTGATCGCTGGGGTTGTCACGGCCCTGGGCGGAAGCGCCTGTAAGTCCGACTCGACAGGGAACGGCCTGAGAACGCGTGCCGCCTCCCGGCCACCAGCGACCATCACCGTCCTAACAAGCGAGAAGGCGCTCGGAGGCGGGTCGTTCATTATTGGCCCACCGCCGGAGGGAGCCCAGCCCACGGTCGATGGAAACCAGGCAGTTGATCTGGCTTGGCAGGAATTGGATCCGAGCGTTAGGCCGTCCGGCGTCATTGCCGCCCTTGGGATCCATAGCGATCAGCTCGATTGGCTCGTGTCCTTTCAAGGGTTGTGCATCCATCCTCATGAGGGCAACCAGGGCACTTGCGCCGCTGACGAGCTGAACATTCTGATCGACGGGACTTCAGGCAGTTCTCTGGGCAGCTACGCGGACAGCGATTAACCTCCCCTGACACGACCTGGTCCCCGAAAAAGCGGCCCCGCCCTCGATCCGTCAGCCCGACCTAAGCTTGATGGCCCGGATGATGGCCGAGTGCATCCCATCGGCGATGTCGTTGGTGGGAAGGATGGGTGCAATCGCTTCTTGCGGAGCTCGTTCCAGAGGATTCGTAGGGACCACCGATCGCTCAGGAACCGTGCTCGAACCTGCGGTTGACGGGCGACGATCGCCCAGGTTAGACCACGCCATCGAGGGAGAGGAGGGACGGCGATGGCGAAGGACCTGCTGGTGACGCTGGACGATCGCCCGGGGACGCTGGCCGACCTGGGTGAGGCGCTCGGCAATGCGGGGGTCAACATCGAGGGCATCTGCGGGATCACCGAAGAAGGGCGAGGGATAATCCACCTCCTCGTCGAGGACGTGGCCGGGGCCCGGCGGGCCATCGAGGGCGCCGGCATGAAGGTGGAAGGCGAGACCGACGTGATCGTCGAGGAGATCCCCGGCGACGTCGACCAGCCGGGCATCCTTGGGGCGGTGGCGCGGAAGGTTGCCGACGCCGGGGTGAACGTGAGCCTCGTCTACTTAGCCACGAACAACCGCAGCGTCGTGGCGACGAGCGACAACGAGAAGGCTCGCCAGGCCCGCCGGTCCTAGGACCTCAGCGCTCACGTGCCGCACGCGGCGGCGCGCTCGAGGAGCAGCTCCCGCTCGCGCTCGTTTCGGGTGAGCGACGCGGCCCGTTCGAACTCCATCCTGGCTTCGCCGGTCCGCCCCAGCTTCGACAACAGGTCTCCCCGGACGCTCGAAAGCAGGTGGTATTCCTCCAGCATGGGCTCGGAGCTGAGCCCCTCGACCAGCTCCAGCCCAGCGGCCGGGCCGAACGCCATCCCCACGGCGACCGCCCGGTTCAGTTCCACGACGGGCGAGGGAGCGATCTCGGACAGCGCGTCGTACAGGGCCACGATGCGGACCCAGTCCGTGTCCTCGGGGATCCCCGCTCTCGCGTGGCAGGCGGCGATGGCGGCCTGGAGCG